>JBAZXY010000011.1:0-17625 GCA_041659585.1 Parcubacteria group bacterium
GTGCCTGCCATTTCCTCACCCAATTCTTCCAGCACAATGTTGGCCAGATCAGTTTTTCCTCCCGGATTCAACATATAGGCCGACAACATCACATCCCAATGCATATTCTTCAGCTCAATCTGATGTTGCTGCAAAATCTCGAAGTCCAATTTCAAATCATAGCCGATTTTTCGAATGGCCTCATTTTCCAGCACCGTTTTTAGTTGCGCCAAGTTTTCCGCGTCATATTCCACATACCCTGCCCGTCCGGTTTTGTGGGCAATGGCGATGCCTTGCAAGCAACTCTCAAAATATTTCCCTTCCGTTTTTTTCAGCACCACTGCAATTTCTTTCGCCGCATTCAAGACCGCTATAAATTCAACTAACTTATCCTTAGTAATGAGTTCAAATTTAAAATCCTTCACCCCTTCTGAAGTTTGTTCACCTGCAACCTCCGCTCCTTGGCCGGGAATGCGTTTGATCATGCTGAAAAAATTCAGCTCCTGAAACAACGCCACGATTTTTTGGCGATCAAATTCGTGCGTCACCGCTTCGGCCAAATTCAATTCCATCGGCACCGTGGTCACAATCGTGGCCAAGTGCTTGCTCATAATGGCTTGCATTTTGTCCCGCTCCAATTTGTCTTTCAAAGCGCCTTTCAATTCTTCCAGGTGCTCATAGATCCCTTCGATAGTGCCATATTTTTTCACCAGCGTGATGGCGGTTTTTTCTCCCACTCCTTTCACGCCGGGAATATTATCCGACGGATCGCCTTTCAAACCTTTCATATCCACCACTTGATTGGGTTCAATTTCATAGCGTTCGCGCACTTTGGCGGCATCATAAATCACCACGTCACTCATCCCGCGCCGCAAGGCATAGACCGTAGTTTTTTCCGTCACTAGTTGCAAGGTGTCCAAATCGCCGGTCACAATAACCGTTTCCAAACCCTCTTTGGCATCGGCCTGCTTGGCCAAGGTGCCGATCACGTCGTCTGCCTCAAACCCGGCAATTTCATAGATGGGAATGTTGAACGCCCGCGTCACTTCCTTCACCCGTTCAATCTGGGCATACAAATCATCCGACGCTTTGACGCGTGTCCCTTTATAGTCCGCGAATTCCTCATGACGGAAAGTCGGTCCGGCCAAATCAAAAGAAGCCAGAATATAGTCCGGCTTAAGGTCGTCAATCACTTTCAAAAGCATACTGGAAAAGCCATACACGGCGTTTACCAATTCCCCTTTCTTGGTGGTCAAAGGCGGCAAAGCGTGATAGGCCCGGTGGATAATAGCGTTGCCATCGATCAAAACTAATTTTTTGTTGTTTTTATTCATATTCTAAATATATCCCATATCCCACAATGAATCAAAGAAGGTTTGCTGGCTGCGAGCCACTTCTTCATTTTTCAGGTCAAAGACAATGGGTGATTCTCCAAAGAAATTAAACGAGAGAGATTGCTTCCAAATATTTGTGTCCATTAATCCATTTTTCAGTCCCGGCACGACGCGATAATCAAACAATGGCCTCTTGGTTTTGGCCACTCGCATAGCTGTCAATTGCGATTCCAAGCCAATTACACGCAGTTGGATTTTTTTGACTGCTCGCAGTTTCTCATAGGCTTCCATTTTGAAATGCATGATGGCATAGAAGCGTTCCCAATTGCTAGCCAACACGGAAAGGGTTTCACCCTCTTCGGCGTCCAGCAAACTTTGCATCTCGTGCGCCACAAAAGCCGCTTCTCCCTGGAAGACTTCGAATTCTTGTTTTTGCCCAGGCAAAGCTAAGGTAGAAAGTTTTTCCATCAGATCATGGGCTAGTTTTTGTTTTTCATCCACTAACGTCTGCAAACGCCGAGCCGGTTGGGCGGAAAAACGCTTACGCCCGTTGAAAATAATGTGCTTAGCCAAGCCTTTTTCTTCCAGATTATGCAAGGCGTTATAAATCAGTTGCCGATGCAGACCAGTTTTGCGCTCCAACAGCGTGATACCCGCCTCTTTTTCTGAGAGCAATGCCAAATACACCTCGCCGGCATGTCCCAAAACACCGAAACTTTCCAGGTCGCGCAGCAAAGCTATTTTTTCTTTTTCGTCAATTATTTTTGTCATAGTTGCAGTATACACCTTTTTTGAGAGAAAATCAAGTCACCATATCGTAGTCAATAATCATTGACATTTTATTAATTTTACGCTATACTACATAGTCATGATGAGAGAAGGATCGCATAATCCATCTCTCACCTGACACCAGTTCTTTTTCAATCACCTCTCGCCCATTTCGGGCACACCCACTTTTTCTTAGGAGGAAATACTATGTTTGAATTTATTCTTATTAATAAGAAACCGGGAATCATCATCTTGAAGAAAGATGGTTATGGATTTGTGATGCGTGAGAATAAAAGAGTTAAGAATTTTGTAATGGTCGAGCGTGCATGTTACAGCACCGACTACCCTACCTGTGATAATGGCTGGTCAGAATGGAAGAAAATAGAAGAAAGTCTTGGAATAGTCTTATTGTTTCACTGTGATCAGACTGCTCATGGCATAGATTTCCTCGGATGTTTAGGAAAAAATGTTTTTGACTATATATCTTCAATTCCAGATGAAGATGACGAAAAAGTAGTCAACATGATACGAAGCATACGTTGGGGAGTGACAGCGCATCAATTGTTGCGCCTTATATGCGATGAGATGTTGAATGAGGCGGCTCATCATCTTTTCCACAATCTTTCTGCCACCATTAAGATAAGGAGGGAGAACGGGAAACTAGCCATAAAATAAGGAGGTGATCATGTATGGCCAGAGAATTGAACCTTAATTCTCTGGCCGCTCTTATCAAGATCATAAATATTTGTGATTTTGTAGGAGAAATTCTTTAACAATCTACGTCTACTATCGGACATCCAATCCCATTTTTCAAGGAGATTTGCTATGAAAAAGTATACTGTCACAATGAGAGTAAGTTCGGGAGAGATGAGACCATCCTATGAAAAATTCTTGATTTCCGGAGTATCCTTGAGAGTGGCTATTGCAGCTATTAAAAATGATCTCAGTAGTCCAGATTCATTCTTTCTTCAGTATGAAGAAGGAACTGTACGCGTGCCTGTGTTGTTTTCACTTACAGAGACGGAACTTCGTCCTAGAATAAGACAATACCCCTGTAGAGATTATTACATTTGTGCGGGGGAAGCCAGAGACATCGATAATCCACACTCATTTACAATGTCTCGCTCAAGGGTTTTATTACCTAGGGGGTTGTGGTTAAAAAATGGCTTTCCATTACCTACAGAGTGGAAATGGAGAAAACCACTTTTCTAATCACATCTATTATTGGATACCTAACTCACTTTCAAGGAGGATTATTATGGCCATTCGCAGAGGAACTCTCATTTCAATCTCCGCACAACATTACTCTCACAAAAACCACAAGAAGAAACATTGGTGTGCGAAGGTTTCTACCTGGGGCGTCGTCCATGGACCACGTGGTGGTGAATACAACGTTTGGCTAGGTAAGGTGAATGGAATTTCTGGACTTGTTGTGGCAACACAAGAACAGCGAGTTGTTCGTTCTATTGAGTGTCTCATAGGCAAGGAAATTCAATTCGAATGTCATAAATATCGAGGTCGATGCACGTATTTTGCGACCGAAAACCTCGCTCTAAAGCATCAGCGTCGAAGATAGAAACAATCATAACAACTACAACTCTAACTTTACGAGGAGGCTGGTTCCGAGGCGCCCTGAAAAAAGCCTTACACCCCCAACAATTATCACATTGTTCGGGGTGTTTTTTATTTAATAAAGAAAAGGGGCAATATCCCACCCACAAACATCACCGAAAAGAAAAATAATAGCTTGAACAATTTTTGCCGGGCGATGGATGGCGTATATTTTATATTGATAGCCGAATAAATCACCATCAAAAGCAGCGTCAAAGAAAAATATACAACAGCCAGTGCCACGGAAACCCCTGCAATCATGAGACCAATTGAATTTAACAAAATATCATTACCCAAATTGCTAGTGACCCAGCCATATCCCAAGTCTGCGCCTCTTCCCAATAGGCAATTTTCGAATAGGCCAAAATAGAAACAAATAGTAATGGAATCGCCAACACCAGCTAACTAATTACCAAAAAACTAAAGCGCTCATAGCCAGAAGCCAGGATGAAAGTTAGCACAAAGAACAAAGCGCCAATCATCGTGGAGTTGATGGTGATTCGCATAGCGGCTTTTTTGGCATTCACCTGAAAAGCATCTTCTTGTCTTTTTCGCATCATTATTTTGCTCTGTTTAATATTTAATATTTTTTAATTACGACTTTGCATAAAGATTCACCTCCTGGTTTATTTTAAAACTAGGAAAGTCTAGTTTTTCTTCTAAAAATTGTTGCATCGTTTGAATATTTTTAATATTAACTTCCAGATCCATGATATACAGACATTGCTCCGCTAATTTATCAAATGTTTTGCATTTTAAGGTAGCTGTGAATGGAACGCTTTTGGTTTTTTTATAGCCATTTGGAAAATGCGGTATTTGTTCCTCGCCATTCGTATTGGCGAAATTATCTTTAGAAAACTTCAGTACCTCACCTAAAAAATCATTATTTAGATCCTCAACTAATATGATTTTCTTAGCATTCCAATTGCGCATTGCTGATCTTAATTTATTTAAATCCGAGTCGATAAATTGTAAGACATGCGACATAAATAAAACATCTACTTTTCCAACCCCTTGAATAATTTCTTCTTCCAAAAAGCTTCCGACTAGCCGGCTATGTTTTTTAGGTATGGACACATCGGAAAAATCTAATATATCCAGGTGCAAAACGCTTTTATCGGGGATAACATCAGATAAAATGTCGCCTCTCCCGCCACCAACATCAACAATTCGACCCATTAGGTCTCCTAAAAAATTACTTTTTAGAGCATCCTTAATTATTTTATTCTCATCACAAAAGATTTCTTTGAATTCTGAAACAGTTTCTGTTGAAATGGTGGAATCCTTAGAATGACTTATTAATTTTTCCAAATAATCTTTCACCTTAACCAGGTCTAGTTGTCCATTACTTTTTAGCTTTGTTTCAGCATCAATCGAAAGATTAAATTTATAATGCTCCTTGGTATCAAAATATAGATTCAAGGAGTCTGCACCAAATCCGCCATAAATAGCTATATCGCTTATATTTTTGCTGAGCAAAAGATTTATATTTTTGATAATGTTGGATTTCGAATCTTGCTTGCCTGTTCCGTGTGAATTATCCAAAAGCACAAAGGTTTTTTTATCAATAATCTCCGCAACGAATTTATCGTTATCTAATAAACTCATTTGTGAATTGGTAAGCGGGATATCCACTAAAAAAAACTTATTGGCAAATTTCAACACTTCCAGGTGATTATTTTCCAAGTCATTTAATTGAATATATTTTACCGCGGGTAATTTATCGCGAAGTTTTGCAATATCTGCAATTGGATCAGGAGAATATTTAAAAGTAAAATGGATGATTGGAACAAATCCTTCAAAAAATTCTGCCATCTTTAAAATAGCATCCACTTTTTTTATTTCTTGCCTATCCTCCAGCAAATGACTATCCATATAGATTCCAATGCAGATCTTTAATAACGGGTCTTTCTGTTTGTTTTTTAAAAATTTTCCAATTTCCTCTACCTGTTCTGGAGTATCCACATATGAAAATTGATAAAAATAGTTTGATTCATCCTTGCCAAAAAAATGTTTAAATTTATTTTTCTTCGTCTCAAAATATTTCCGATTATGCATATTACTTGCAACTATAAGTGGCACTCTATCAACTACTTTAATTCCTAACTGAGATATTTCTGAAATTTTAGAAGGATTATTTGTGATTAATTTTATTTCTTTGATTCCAAAATTATCCAAAACTTTTTTTACCCAAGAATATTCCCTATAATCCGGCTTGTGACCCAGCAAGATATTTGCCTCATGCGTATCATAACCCGCATCCTGCAAAAGATAGGCCTTTATTTTTTCATAGAGTCCGATACCCCGTCCCTCTTGTCTCAAGTAGATTAGAATACCATTGCCATTTTCTGCAATCATTTTTAGTGATTCATCCTTTTGCGTTCCACAATCACATCTTAAACTTTTAAAGGTATCACCAGTCATACATTCACTATGAACTCTGACTAATGCCGGTTTAGTATTATTTAAATTTTTTGTTCTTAAATAGATTATTTCGTCTCCTTTTTTTTGATTCCATACACCAAATACAAATTCCCCAAATTCAGTGGGTAAATTTGCCTCCACTATTTCTTTATTTTTACTAAAGTCTTGCTCCAATTTACCAGTTCTAATCGCTTCAACTGGAACATTATATAAATCAGATAGAGCTTTGGCTTGAGTTAGTGTCAGCTCTTTTTCACCCCTTTCCAGAAGAATATAGGTAGGCCTTGAAACTTTCAATATCTCCGCTATCACTGTTTGGGAAAAATTAAGACCCTTCCGCAAATCTTCTAATAAATATTTAATTTTATTCATATTTATTTAATCTAATATGTTTAAATAATCACCCTTACTCTTATCAACTGATTGTTCAATATAGCACAATGTCAATATATTTGTCAAGTATATTGTAAATAATTATTACATATTAGCTCAATGCATTCCAATTCATCTCAAAAATGCTTTTCAGGGTGACATAGATTTTTTCACTTTCAATAATCAGGCCGATTTTTTCCTCCCAAGCCATCACGCCGATTTTGTTGTGGCCATAGAGATCAATTTCCACCTTGATTGGAAAAAGCGCCACGTCCACAATCTTGGTTTTGCGCAAAGATTTTTCCTCCACCGCTTTATAACCCCTGATTTCCGGCGTGTCCGGGGCAATGGCACGAACAAAGATTTTTTTGCTGACCCGCTCAGGAACATAGTAGTCTAAAAATTCCTGGTCCAGCGTGTGAAACGCCTCCTCAGAGACCCAGGCCAACATTTCCTTGCCCGGATAGCGCAAAGTGTCGCGAAGAACGTCCTTGAGCCCTTCTGTGCTCTCATAGAAGGTTATTTTGGGCTTCTTGTCCATCAAGTTGGTGATGGAGAGCAATTGCGGCATCAAGCGATCAATGGCTTTTTTGCGCTCTTCCATCTTTTCCTGCAGAATGCGCGGGTCTTCCGCATAGAAGAATAATTTCTTTTTTTATCCACAAAAATCATCCAGAAAATAAAAACAGCGCGGAAAGTCCGATGGACCTTCCGCGCTTTGCGTTGCAAATGCAACAAACCCTTAATATAATATGTTTTTATTTTCTACAAGCGTTGCGTCCAAGCGTCACAGCAAGAGTCAGTTATTTTATAATATTTTTCACCGCTTAATTTCGTGTGTTCCTCTAAATCGATGTAATCTGGCTGGGTATTTTTTAAGTTTTCAAATATTTTCTTAGAAATTCTTTCTATGCACATACTTTCTTTAACTTGTCTTTCAATTTCCACTGATATTTTTTTCCCGTCTTTTTCCACGACTACAACAATATGCGCCCCATCTCCAACAACATATGTGCCATTGCTTCCAGCAAAAACTCTTTTTCCAGGAATACGTTCTCCCTGCTTAATTCCAGTCGTGATTCGACTATCTGATTTCTGATAATCCATACCAACAATCTTAAATCCCAACATAATATACCTCCACTCTACAATTTTTTTCTCAATTATTCCCAATTGAATAATTGAATTGAGTCCTACTAGAAAAACCTCCTTCACCGCCATCCACCACCTCCTTTTTTGTAGAAAATAATTTTTTTCTTATGCAAATGTTAACGAACCAGAAAACTTAGTTTATCACTTCCCCCTGTTACCGTCAATCCAAAGGCCTGAAGCAGATCATCAAGCCCCGATAAAAAAGAGGTGGGTGTCGCCCAACCCTGCCTCTTTTTTTGGTGCTAGTTTTTTTGTGAGATTATTTCTCCAACAGCTCCACACCCATAATCACCACATTCTCCACTGGTCGATCCCCGGTAGTAGTTTTCACGTTTTCAATTTTGAGAGCCACCTCCATGCCGGACACGACGCTGCCAAAAACGGTGTAGCTCGGTGGCAATGGCGCTTCTGGACTAGCCGTGACGATGAAAAACTGGCTGCCGTTGGTGTTGGGTCCGGCGTTAGCCATGGCTAGTGTGCCTTGCGGATATTTTTCAGTGCCTTTCAATTCATCATTGAAGCGATAATCCGGCCCACCCATTCCCCAATTAGCTACGTTTGTACCTCGAGAATTTGGGTCGCCGCCTTGAATCATGAAACCTTTGATCACGCGGTGAAACTTGAGATTATCATAGAAACCAGCGCTGGCTAGTTTCAAGAAATTGCCCACTGTGATTGGTGTGGCAGCATTGTTAAACTGAAATGTAATGTCCCCCAGACTGGTTTTCAAAACCGCCCCAGTATATTTTTTCACCAATGGTGAATTGTCCCCCAGTGTTTTTGCTACGTCTCCCATAGATTTATTTTCATTAAGTGTATTATTTAATCTTTCATTTTCCTGCGCTGTGGAATCTTGGATATTTTTTTGCATATCCTTTTTCAAATTAACCATATCCTGCGTGTGCCCCACCGGATCAGTCACCGGATTGGCGATAGTGTCCTTCTTGGCCACGTCCGCTTGTCCGCAGCCAGCCAATACTAGCACCGCCAGCAAGAGCCCTGCTAACTTGATTTTTTGCATACTTTTATTTTTAACCGTTTAATTTTTTTAACTCTTCTATTATAGCGCAAGTTAGCAATATGATAAATGGTACGAACTTTTTAAACGAACGTTATTTTTCTTTGATTTTCATCCAGCCACTCAAATCTAATTTTCATGGCTGTCTGGGGCAAAATTTTCCTCACCCGCTCCGGCCATTCCACAATCACCACATTCTGCTTATTGCTAATAATTTCCCCCCAGCCTAGATTCAGCAAATCATCTTCATTAATTCGATATGCATCAATGTGATAAATCCTCCTAATCTTGGAATTTGATATTTTGGATTTTGGATTTTGGATCTCCCTCTCGTATTCTTTCATTATGAGAAAAGTGGGACTGGTATATGGCCCCTCCACTCCTAACTCAGCAAGTAGCCCTTGCGTAAAAGTAGTTTTGCCGGCGCCTAGCTCGCCCTCCAAGCACAACACTTCACCCCCTGTCAGCTTTTGCGCCAGTTGCCGACCTAATTCTTGTGTTTCTTTTTGATTGTGGGTAATAAAACTATTCATATGCACCTTTTTAACCATCTCCTTTTATCTCTTTATAATACTCATTTTTCCTAGAAAAGCCAAATTAAGAATATTTTTAGAGGTTTATTTCTTCTTTGTGCAACTTTTATGTCTTTCTGGCAATATTGACACACCTCTTTTTACCTGTTATTTTGAAATACTATTTAAAAAATCTGTATTTTTCTATTATGACACTCTCCCCCCAAGAACAATTTAAGCAATTTCTAGAAAAATCGAAAGAGGTGCTGATTTTGATTCCGGAAAACCCCAGTGGCGACAGCATCGGCAGCGCCTGGGCGCTTTATTTTTTTCTTCAAAAAAGAAGCATCCACACCTCCATTGCTTTTGATAATAAATTACCAGCCAAATATGCTTTTTTACCAAAACCAGAAAAGATTCTGACTGGGATTTCCGGAGCACGAGACTTTGTCCTTTCTTTTGACACTGCTTATAACAAAATCGAGGGTTTCCGCACCGAGGAGATTGATGGCAAGTTCAATATCTATCTCACTCCGGAAAAAGGCTCGATTAACCCGCGAGACTTTTCTTTTATCCTGGCTAAATTCAAATACGATCTAATTATTGTCATTGATAGTCCTGACTTAGAAAAATTAGGTAAAATTTATGAAAAAAATGCTGATTTATTTTTTGAGGTACCAATTATTAATATCGATTATCGCAGTGATAATGATAATTTCGGCCAAATAAATCTAGTCGACGTCACCGCCTCCTCTTGCAGTGAAATCATTTATCAAGCACTTTCCCACATCAGTCCCAATTTAATAAATAAAGAGATTTCTGAATGCTTACTGGCTGGCATCATTAGCGCCACTGAAAGCTTCCAAAAGAAAAACACCACCCCCAAAGCTTTGCAGGTGGCAGCAGCACTGATGGACGCTGGAGCAGACCAACAAACTATTATTCGTTGGCTGTATAAGACTCAACCCCTCCACATCCTAAAATTATGGGGTCGGGCTATGACCAATCTTAATTGGGATCCGGAAGCTAAAATTGCCTGGACCGCTATTTCCGTAGAAGATTTGGTACAAAGTCGGGCCAGTCAGTCAGATATTGTCCTTATTTTGGAAAAATTACAAGAAAATTATACGGAAGGACAGATTTTTATAGCCCTTTATAATGACACCCCTCTCTCCACTATTGCAGTATTAAAAACCACCACCCCTGATTTATTAAAAAAAATGAGCTTGCCTCTGGATGGAAACGTCAAAGGCGATTACCTGCAAATAAATCTGCCCCTTAAAAATATTTCTGAAGCCGGAGAATTACTTTTGCAAAAAATAAAAGGGCTTTAAAAAAATAAGAAACTTTTTCCCAAAATCCTCTTGATGAGGATTTTTTTATTTTCAATCCATTTGTAAAATACTGCGATTTACAGTAACATAATAGAAGAAAATAAAATAAAAAAACTTATGATAAAAATAACAAAAAACAACCCCTCTAGGAAAGAAAGCGCCAAAGAAATTGCTACCACCAAAATCCTTTCCGCCATGCGCCATACATCAGAGGAGGAGCAGGCCTCTTTTTTCGCTTCCGAAATAGGACTTCCCTATATTGACACCAACCTTGTTCCAATTAGCGATGAGAGCATTCGCACCATATCTGAGGAGGAAGCTAGGAAATACAATGTAGCAGTCATTCAAAAGGTTGGCCATAAAGTGACTATTATCAGTCTTGACCCTAGTGAGGAAGTGACTGCTGCCTACCTAAAAAATTTGGAAAAAGAAAATGGTTGGATTATGACTATTTTTGTAGTTTCTCAATATAATATTAGCCGCGTTTGGAATAGATATAAAAATATTGTTTTTACTGATATTCTTTCTCAGATTAGTGTTAATCTGACAGGAGAAGATTTGGAAAATTTTGATAAATATCTAAAAGACCTGGTTAATCTCAAACAAAGAATTGGCGAACTTTCCACCACGCAAATCCTCAACATCCTTATGGGCGGGGCCTATAAATTGGGCGCCAGCGATATCCATGTCGAGCCGCAAGAAGAAGAATTTCGCTTACGATATCGTATTGATGGAGTTTTACATGATGTCGCTTTCCTACCGCTAAATGCATTTCGCTCCATTATTTCCCGCATCAAGATGATGTCAGGAATGAAAATAAATATTCGCGACATTGCTCAAGATGGTATTTTTGAAGTGAACATTGAAAATAAAACCATTGCTATTCGCGTCTCCATTATCCCAGGAAAGTTTGGAGAAAGTGTCGTAATGCGCCTCCTAGACCCAGATTCTATCAATGTCAGCATTGAAACACTTGGCCTACAAGGTCTGGCTTTTGAGGAATTACAAAAACAAATTACCGCTCCCAATGGAATGATTCTTACTACCGGCCCAACTGGATCAGGAAAAACCACTACCCTCTATTCCATTCTTCATAAGTTAAATGATCCTGAGACTAAGATTATCACTATCGAAGATCCAATTGAATATAGTATTGTAGGCATTTCTCAAACTCAAATTGAAAAGTCTCGCGGATACACCTTTGCCACTGGTCTGCGAGCAATTGTCAGACAAGATCCGGATATTATTTTAGTGGGAGAAATTCGTGATGAAGAAACGGCTGATATCGCCATCAACTCCGCTCTCACCGGCCACCTTGTGCTTTCTACTATTCACACCAATAGCGCAATAGGAACTATTCCCCGTCTCATTGAAATGGGAGTGAAGCCATCCCTTATTATTCCGTCAGTCAACGCCATCATCGCTCAGCGGCTCGTGCGCAAACTATGCTCCTTTTGCAAAGAAGAATATACCCCAGCTCAAGAGTCCATTGAATCTATTAAAAAAATTCTTTCTATTATCTCCCCTAAAGCCAAAATTGATGTGCCCAAAGATATCACCAAGCTCTATCGACCTAAAGGGTGTTCTAAGTGCAATAACCTGGGCTATAAAGGACGCATTGGTATTTTCGAGCTTCTTATCATCAATCAGGATTTAGAAAGACTTATTCTTGATCTCGCCGGAGAGACAGAGCTCACCATGTCAGCGCTAGAATTTGGGATGATTACTATGCTACAAGATGGTGTACTAAAATCAATTCAAGGTGAAACATCCATTGATGAAATTAAGCGGGTGACTGGCGAAGGTGATTTTTTGGAAAATATTTATGAAAAATTGATGGACCAATCACTAGGCCGAGGAATTCTTGTAACTCCAGAAGACTTTTCCAAGGCAGCAGAAAATATTAGTGATTTCCAAAAATTACAAACCATAATTTCAACCTCTCAAACCGCTGATATTCCAAAAATTATTTTCGCAGCTGCTTCTCTTCTGGGAGTGGGTGACATCCATATCGAACCGGGATCAGAAAATATTAAAATTAGATTCAGAATAGATGGTATCCTGCAAACCGTAGTCAATTTTCCTCTCAATGAATATCCTAATTTCTTAGGCAAAATAAAAATATTAAGCGGGGTAAAAACTCAAACCCGGGAGGGAGTAATTGATAGTCGCTTCACCATAAAATTTGACCCGACTATTGAAAATGTCCGAGAAAACGCAGTAGATGTGCGTGTTTCTATTATTTTGGGCGGCTATGGAGAAACAGTGGTAATGCGTCTTCTTAGTAAGGCCTCTCAGGAGTTGGACATTAATAAACTAGGTATTCGGGAAGAAAATAAAAAGAAAATTATTCACGAGGTTTCCAAGCCAAATGGCGTCTTCCTTAATACTGGCCCAACTGGATCAGGAAAAACCACCACCCTCTATAGTGTTATTAATATTCTTAATAAACCGGAAATAAAAATCATTACCGTAGAAGATCCGATTGAATATCAGATTGAAGGCATTCTGCAAACGCCCACCAATGACAAAGAAGGCTACACCTTCTCCACCGCTCTGCGTGCTCTTCTTCGACAAAATCCAGATATCATGATGATTGGTGAAATTCGCGATGATGAAACAGCTCAAATTGCCGTCCAGGCCGCTCTCACTGGACACCTCGTCCTTTCCACCATTCACACCAACACCGCGGCGGGAGCCGTGCAAAGAATGATAAATATGGGCGTCTCCTCTTCCGATATTGCTTCTTCCGTCAATGCTTTTATGGCTCAGAGATTGGTGCGCAAATTGTGCTCTTGCAAAGAAAAAGTTCAATTGAGCGAAGAGGAACAATTAAAAATTACGGCCGTCCTAAAAACTATCTCCCCCAAATCATCTGCGCAAGCACCTGCTGTTTGGGAAACTTATAAAACCGTCGGTTGTGAAAAATGTAGCGGAACCGGTTACAAGGGACGCACCACTGTCAGCGAGGTTTTTATCATTGACCGCGACATCCAAGCACTCATCACTCAAGGAGCTATCACGCCAGAATTACAAGAAAAAGCTATTGAAAATGGGATGTTGACTATGACACAAGACGGTGTTTTGAAAGTGATTGAAGGAGAAACCACACTGAGTGAAATAGAAAGAGTGACTGACCTGTAGTAGTTATTGATGACATGAATGCGTGTTAATTTCTCACAAATATTCAACCGCTCTTTCCGTAATTTGACATGCGATAGGAAATAATTTATATTTAATATAGAGAAAAAAATAACTTGACTGATGCCTCGGCACCAGCCAACAATTCAAAAATAAACAAACAACAAGAAGTTGTAGAGATGGGCCATATTATGACCTAAATCCGCAAAAAACTTTTTGTTGTTTTTGTTTAAAACGTTCTTTTCATAAGGAGAAAAACCATGGCACTGTACAGTCAAGAAATGCTGGATCTCATGTTTAAGATAGCCGATGAAACTGAAGAAGTTGAAGTAAAAGCAGCGGTAGCGGAATAATTTCTGCTTCCAAAAGTCCACTCGGGGGGAGTAAAATGTCACTACATTTTACTCCCCCTCTTCATTTTAATAAGGAGTTTTTTCATGCCTAACTTAAATGCTCTTCAAGAGGTTCTAGAAAGATCTTGGAAATGCTCCTTCGAAGGAAAGGACGCACCCACCATCGTCTTGCAAAAGCAACTAACCCTGGCCAAAAAACATGGTTTCCATGAAGGAGATGCCTGGCCCAGAGAAAAGATCGTGCAAATTCTGTTAAATATTTTTCTACAATTCAAAGGGAATCCGGAAAAAATTTTTCAAGAATTAGAAAAAGTCTTGTTAATGATTGCCGATGCTAACGGGCTCAAACCTATTAATGATATCGGTTCCCATGCGTTGGGCAATATCTTTTTGGACAAGATAGCTTCGGCTTTGCACAATGAGAAAGTGAATTTCTTTTGCCAGCAATTTGCTATCACCAAAGAAATTTGTCGCTCTGGCGGAGATGAATTCCATATCATCGCAGAAAGAACTTCGGCTAGCTTCAATGAAAAGATTGGTTACGAAATATTACCCAAGCAAGTGCTCACAAGAAGATTAGCTTCTGTCTTTCACCGCTTGCTCACCGTGGAAGTTTTTCAAACTCCTTTTTCAGAACTAGATTTTCATGCACCCACAGTCTATGAAAAGCTAGAGGGTCGCGGACAAGATCTACTTGAAAAAGCCGAACAACATCTGGGAGGAAAATTCTTTTTGAATCCTTCTATCTCTGTGGGAGAGTGTGTTTTTGCAGATGCTTTTTCTAAATTCATTGAGAAGGGCTGTGATGCTAACATCCCCATAAAAAGATTAGCTGAATCCATTATGGGCATTATTGAGGATACGGCGGAAGAATTGATGTTTGCTAGAAAAAAATCTCTTCGCGAAGCACTGTGGACAGCCGCTTCTCCTATCAAAAAAATGCAAGCCTTCATGATTACTCGCAGCAAGCGCGATCGAGAAATAGAAATTCTCCTTAATGACTTGCGACAAACCCACACCCAAAGAGAATGTTTAAATCCAGAATTGTTTGGATTATATCAATTTATTGAGTGTAAATTGGAAGAGTTACTTAAGAAAGATAGCTCTGGTGAAGATGAAAATCTTTTCTTTTCCGATCTTCAAGAGGCCATTTGTCATCTGAAGGCTGTCCTAACCGCTCTAGATAATAAAATGACCCGATTGTTTTGAAGAAAACAAAAAGCCTGCTGTGGTATGACCCACATCAGGCTTTTTTCTATCATGCAATAATCTGCAGGCAAGTCCCAAAAGTTAGACCCTTGGGGAAGGAACAGTATCGAGGCACGGTCCAGCCACACCCCACACTAACTTTGCACGTCATTAACTGCTTTTACTAAATAACCTTTACCAACACAGAAAAAAAATAATGATTTGTTGTTAGGTTTCTAGCACCAGAGGTGCTGTGCAAAGTTAGTGCGAGGAGAACCAATCCGCCCATATCTTGATAAAAAGTTCCCAAAATTGATGACAAAAGATAGAAGTCACCAATTGCCTACAGCTTACTGCTAGCCATCTAAGAGCTTCATGAAAAGCTTTCTTCTTGGATGACTTGTTATCTTAGCATACCTTCCTTTTTTTGTCAAGTAATGCTACAATACACATATAACATATATCATGGAACATATAACAAGGCTTAGAAAAAGGTTTTTTAGAAAATGTTATGTGTTTTATGCTTCATGCTTCATGCTAATTGATTCAACCGAAGAATTTAATAATATTCTCTCTCCCACTCAACCTCAGGCCACGGGGGAAGATTTGAATTTGGACAACACCCTACGCCCGCAAAATTTTTCCGAATATATCGGGCAAGAAAAAGTAAAAAAGAATTTGGATTTTCTCATTCGGGCCGCCAAGAAAAGAGAGGAATCCATTGAACACGTTTTGCTCTATGGCCCGGCTGGACTAGGGAAAACCACCTTGGCCAACATCATTGCCAAAGAGATGGGCGTCAACATCAAAACCACCTCCGGCCCGGCTCTCGAGCGTGTGGGTGATTTTGGCTCCATCCTCACCAACCTGCAGGATGGTGACATTCTTTTTATTGACGAAATCCATCGCCTCAACAAATCCATTGAGGAAATTCTCTATCCCGCTATGGAAGACTACAAATTGGACATCATTATCGGCAAGGGGCCGTCAGCGCGAACCATCCAACTGGATCTACCTAAATTCACCTTGATTGGAGCCACCACGAAACTGGGTTCACTTTCCAATCCCTTGCGCAACCGTTTTGGCGCCACCTACCGCCTGGAGTTCTATGAAAACAAAGAAATGCAAGACATCATCCGACGTTCCGGAAAAATCCTGGGCGTTGAGGTGCACGAGAGTGGTTTGGAAAAAATTGCCAGCTGCGCCCGCCAAACTCCGCGGGTAGCCAACCGCCTCTTGAAACGCGTACGTGATTTTTCCCAAATCAAAAATCACCCCCTTATCGACAGCGCTGTGGCGCAAGAAGCGCTGGAGATGATTGATGTGGATCCGATTGGACTAGAGCCGGCTGATCGACACATTTTGCGCACGATCATTGAAAAATTTAATGGCGGACCAGTGGGACTCGGCACAATTGCCGCAGCTACCAGCGAAGAAATCAAGACTATCGAGGATGTCTATGAGCCTTATTTGCTACAAATTGGTTTTCTTACCCGCACTTCCCGGGGTCGCATGGTGACCGAACACGCCTACCGCCACCTCGATATCCCCTATACCCATGATAAATAAAAATTTATTATAAAAAAATATGCCAGCCCTTATTATCCTTGCCCTCTATAGTATTTTGGTTTTTCTTTATGCAATTACTTGTTTTTTTATCCTCTATCATTTAGTTAATTTTGCGATTAACTCTGAAATAAAAATAGCCATGATAATAGTCTTTATCCTCTTGGCTAGCGGATTAATTTTCTATAATGGCTTGCTTTTTTTCTCCATTGATTGGAACTATTTAATCTCTAATTTAATCTCCTAGAAAAAATTTATGCTTAATTTCGTTTCTAAAAACATCACTAATTACGAGTCTGATGAAAACACCATCGTTGTTATCCATCGTCATTGGTTTGATATTATTCAAAATTTTTTCCTGTTAATTATAATGGTCTTTTTTCTTATCGGTAGTTATGCTATTCTCCCGGCCCTTTTTCCTGTTCTAGAAATTACTCTTTATAAGAATCTCCTCGCCTTTGCGGAAAGCTCTTTCGCCATGCTCATTCTGATCCTATTTTTTCTAGTGTGGATTGATTATTATTTTGATGTGTGGGTGATTACCAATAAAAGGATTATCAACATTGAACAAAAGGGCCTTTTCTCCCGAGAAGTCAGCGAATTGGAGCTGGACAAGATTCAAGATGTTTCCGTGAGTGTTTTAGGCATTATCCCCACCTTCCTCAACTATGGCGATGTCTTCATCCAAACCGCCGGAGAAAAGGAAAGGTTTGTTTTCAAAAAGATAGCCAATCCTTATTGGATCAAGGATTTGATTATGAGCCTGGAAAAAACCAATGAAAAGAAGATGGAAAAAGAACGAGCGATGGGAGAAGCTCAAGAGCTTAAGTCTGCCTTGCGTGATAATCAACTTCAATAAAAAAATTATTTCCT
>JBAZXY010000012.1:0-17603 GCA_041659585.1 Parcubacteria group bacterium
TATTGGAAATTTTATTATCCGTCAAACCGAAGAAATGGCTAAATTGAATAAATTGAAATCAGAATTTGTTTCAGTGACCTCGCATCAGCTACGCACCCCGCTTTCAGCTATTCGCTGGGAAACGGAGTTGATGTTGACCAAATTCAATGAGGGATTGAATGATAAGCAGCGAGGGAGTGTGGCAACAATAAATATTTTAGCCAATCGAATGACACGCCTAGTAAATGACTTGCTAGACGTTACGAAAATCGATCAAGGGAAGCTATTGTTAAATAAAGATGATGTGGATATTGTGGAAGTCATCACTGATGTGGCGGGAAATTTTTCTGCTCTCGCTGGAGCTAAAAATATACAGATCATAGTTAATAAAAAAGGAGAGGTACAAAATGTAATTGCCGACAAGGAGAGGATAAGGTTAGTGGTGGAGAATCTATTAAGTAATTCTATTAAATACACTCTAGCCAGGGGGAGAATTGAAATTGGCCTATCTAGGACGGGAAATTTTTTGGTGTTTAGTATTAAAGACGATGGAGTGGGTATTCCGAAGGAGCAACAATCACAAATATTTAATAAGTTTTTTCGAAGCAGCAATATTACTCGCTATCAAACAGATGGCACCGGATTGGGTTTGTATATCGCCAAAAGCATTATTGAGCAATCGGGTGGAAAAATATGGTTTGATTCAAGAGAGAACATCGGCAGCGTGTTTAATTTTTCCTTGCCATTGTATAGATAGCCTATGCGCTATTAACTTATTTATACGCTAATGTCATTTTTATGAAAAGGAAAAGAATTTTAATTGTAGAGGATGAGGCATCTCTGCAAAATGCGATGCAGGAGTTCTTAATAGCGGAAGGTTTTGATGTCTTACTGGCTTCGGATGGGGATATAGCGGTGCGGATGGCTAAGAAAGAACTGCCGGACCTTATTTTATTGGATATTATGTTGCCTAAAAAAGATGGCTTTGAAGTGTTGATGGAATTGGTGATGGATGAAAAGACGGAAATGATTCCCAAAATTTTGCTAACTAATCTGGAGAATATGGAAGATATTGGAAAGGCTTTCAGCTTGGGTGTTAGCACCTATTTAGTAAAGTCAAATTATAAATTAGGAGAAATCGTAGTTAAAATAAAAGAAACCCTTAAAATGAGCTAAACCAATACCAATAAAGTTGATCAAAAATGAAAGTAGGAAATGAGCGATTGTATAAATTCATCCAGGAATCGGGATTAATAAAAATCTCGGATCTTGATGCTGCCTATGAGGAGTCGCAAGTGAATGGACGATCGCTGGGAGAAATCTTGTTGGAAAAGAAGTTAACCGAGGAGGTTTTATTGCGTGAATTATATGCCTATATTTTAGGTATTCCTTTTGTGGATTTGACCAAGGAAATTATTGCGACCAATATCCTGCAAATAATCCCAGAACCGATTGCCAAGAAATATAAGATAGTGGCCTTTAAAAAAATTGGTAAAGATTTGATGGTGGCTATGCTCAATCCAGAGGACATTCAAACTGTCGATTTCATCAGGAAAAAAACTGGATTGAAGATTATTATTTGTCTGACTTCGGAGAATAGCATCAATGTTATTCTCAAACAATACGAAAAAAGTTTGAAAGCGGAATTCGGGGACATTATCGATAAGAATGCTACCGAAGTAAACAAAGGGGAGGAGGATGATTTGGAGAAAGTAGCTCAGGGATTGCCGGTCATTCGGATTGTGGATACGCTCATCAAACATGCTATTCTGCAAGGCGCCAGTGATATCCACATTGAGCCAGATGAAATGGAGGTGCGGGTGCGCTATCGTATCGATGGTATTTTGCATGAGGCCATGACACTCCCTAAGCAGGTAAAAGAGGGTATTATTGCTAGAATCAAAGTGTTGTCGAATTTGAAGCTGGATGAGCATCGTGTCCCTCAAGATGGTCGATTCAAAATCGAAAAAGATGATTTGAAGATTTCCTTCCGGGTTAGCATCCTGCCTATTTTTAATGGAGAAAAAATTGTAATGCGTCTCTTGGATGAGACGGCCAAAGGCTTGACACTGGAGAAAATGGGATTAACAGGTGAGGCACTGGAAACGGTTTATCGGCAAATAAAAAAGCCGAATGGGATGATTTTGGTAACTGGACCAACCGGGTCTGGAAAAACCACTACTCTTTACACCGTAATGGATCTTCTTAATACGCCCGAGGTAAATATCAGTACGGTAGAGGATCCGGTGGAATATCGGATGCATCGAGTGAATCAAACCCAGATTCATGCCAAAATTGGATTGACTTTTGCAGCTGGCTTGCGCTCCCTTTTGCGTCAGGATCCGGATATTATTATGGTGGGGGAAATTCGAGACCAGGAAACTTTAGAAATGGCTATTCATGCGGCGCTCACCGGTCACCTTGTGCTTTCCACTTTACATACTAATAGTGCAGCAGCTACTTTGCCCCGAATTGTGGATATGGGAGCGGAGCCTTTTATGGTGGCTTCTACGGTGAATGTAATCATCGCGCAGCGTCTGGTGCGAAAACTGTGCGCTGACTGTCGGAAGAGTTATAAATTAACACCTAAAGACCTAGAGTCTTTAAATAAAAATTATGATATGCAGTCCATCTTAAAGATAGTGAAGGCCAATGAAACTTCCAAAGGATTTGTGAAAGCTAAGTCTTTATGGAAGGATGTTACTTTTTATAAGGCGGTAGGTTGCGATCAGTGTGGCAATGAAGGTTATAAAGGGCGAAGGGGAATTTATGAGGTGCTTGAAGTGGATAATGAAATAGAAAAAATGATTTCACGCAGTGCTTCAACGGAGGATGTGGAAAAAAAAGCTAAATCTAAGGGAATGATTACTATGGTAGAGGATGGTTTTATCAAGGCGGTGGCAGGAATGACTTCTATTGAGGAAATTTTGCGGGTAACGAAAGAATAGTCTCTTGGAAAAAGTGGCACAAAAAACAAGTACGCAAATCATTTTTATTTTTAGTGATTATGGAGTAGAATTTAGAAAGGCAGTTTAATTGTAAAAAAATTATAATTTATTCATATGGAAGTATTTTATACGGCAAAAAGTTTCGCCGGTGAAACTAAGAGTGGCCAGGCTAAGGTAAATGATGAGCGGGATTTGGTGGAGCAGCTCCGTCAAGAGGGTTTTGTTTTGACATCCTTCAAGGAGATAAAAAGCGAGCAAGGCATGAATATTAACATAAAATTTTTAGATAGATTTTCAGGCATATCCATCAAGGAGAAAATGATGTTTGCTCGAAATTTGAGCGTGATGATTTCTTCCGGATTACCTTTGTCCAAGTCATTGCAAAATATTACGCTGCAAACGGAAAATAAAAAATTGATTGATGTATTGCAACATGTTTCTGATGATATTCAAACTGGAACAAGTTTCGCTGATAGTCTGGTGAAATTTCCTAATATTTTTGACGAGCTTTTCACTAATATGATTCGGGTGGGCGAGATCAGTGGAAACCTGGAAGAAGTGCTTGGGATTCTTTCCAGTCAATTGGAAAAGGATAATACATTGGTCAAAAAGGTGAAAGGGGCATTGGTTTATCCAGCAGTAATCGTGACGGCGATGAGCTTGGTGGGTGTGGTGATGATGGTCTATGTCGTTCCACAGATGACTAGTGTTTTTTCAGATTTAGGGGCTGAATTGCCAGCTTCCACCCAATTTATTATTTCCGTCAGTAATGCGATGAAAAATCAGTGGTATTTATTTGTAATCGGCATTCCAATAATGGGCTTCTTTATGAAGTTTTTAATGAGTACCGATTTTGGGAAAAAGGCGTTGGGAATTTTTTTGTTGAACCTGCCTATCATTAAAAATATTGTTATCAAAGTTAATTGTGCTCGTTTTGCCAGAATTTATAGCTCTCTTTTGAAGAGTGGGGTTTCAGTGGTGGAGTCTTTGCAGATACTTTCGCGCACCATTCCTAATTATTATTATAAAAAAGCTTTTCTGCATGCTATTGCTGAAGTGCAAAAGGGAGTAAATCTCAGTAAGATTGTCTATGAGGAAAAAAAAGCCTTCCCTATTCTGGTTCCGCAAATGATTGAAGTAGGCGAGGCTACTGGAAAAACAGAGGAGATTCTAGGCAAGCTGGCAGAGTTTTATGAGGAAGAAGTAGATCAATTGACTAAAAATATTTCTTCCATTATCGAGCCAGTTCTGATGTTGGTGATGGGTATAGCGGTAGGATTTTTTGCGGTGGCGATTATGCAACCAATGTATGGTGTATTGGAAACCATTAAATAAAACAATGAGGCAGAAAAAAGACCAAAAATTCAATAGCGCCTTTACCATAATAGAAGCCTTATTGGTACTCTTCATCTTCTCTGTGGTCACGATGACTTTTTATTCAGTTTTCACCTTGGGAGTTAATTATATTTTTGAATCAAAAAGCCGACTAGGGGCCGTTTCGCTGGCTAATGAAAAAATGGAGATAATTAGAAATTTAAAATATGATGACGTAGGAATTGTCGGAGGTATTCCCAGTGGGATGTTATTGGCGGAGGAGGATGTATATGCTAGCAAGAAAAGGTATCATGTCAAGACATTCGTTCAATATATAGATGATCCTTTTGATGGCGTGAGTCCAATTGACTTGGATTATAAAAGAGTGAAGGTGACTGTTTCTTGGCTAGGGCCAAAGGGCAATACCAGTGTCATGTCTTTGGTAAGTAGATTTGTTCCCCCGGGGATGGAACAGAGTATTTCTGGTGGTGGAGTGCTTTCAATTAATGTCATGAATAGCAAGGGCATTGGAGTGCCGCAGGCCTCGGTGCATGTGATCAATAATGCTCTAATTCCTAAGATAGATGTGACCGCTATGACAGATAATACGGGAAATTTGATGTTGCCAGGAGCACCTCAGTCAATCGGGCAATATTACATAACCGTTACTAAAGGTGATTATGAAACAGTTAATACTATTGACCCGGTATCAGTTACCTATTCGGTTACAGATACACCAGCTTCTGTGGTGGGTGGGATGATGAATGTGAAAAGCTTAATCCAAGATCAGGTATCTGGACTGAAGATTGCTACCGTGGATACCTTGGGCGTCCCTTTGCCGGGAGTTAATTTTCATGCTGAGGGTGGAAGAATATTGGGTTTTGATATGGCGCAATCGCCGGCGGCTCCTATATATAATATAAAATCAGACAATACTACTGATGCAGAAGGAAAAAAGGAATTTCTGAGTATTAGCCCTGGGCAAATTTTCATCACCCCCCTAGGTCCTCCTCCCGTTGGCTATACGCTAGTTAAAAACAGTTATTTCACCGAGTATAATAGTTTGATGAGTACCTATTCTTTTATTTTAGCTCCTGCTGAACCAAAAGAAGTGATATTGAAATATGCGGATAATAACGCGGCGTCCTTATTGATGACAGTGAAAAATAATGCAGATAGTACGTTAATATCTAATGCAAAAGTGATTCTTTCAAATGCCGATGGCTATAGTGAGGAAGTTATAACAGGAAAGGATGGTACTGCTTTTTTCCCTGGGACAAGCTCACCACTTGTATTGGGCAGTTATAATTTGAAAGTGGTGGCCGAAGGCTATGCGGAATTGACAGAGGAAAACATCATCATTGATAAATTGATATTGAAAGAGAGCATGCTAACAGTTATATAGAACGGCGCATGAAAAAGAAGCAAAAAAAATATTTAGGCATAGGTTTGATTGAAGTGATGGTTTCTATCGCTATTTTTACGATGTCTATTGCTGGCTTTTCTTTATTATTTTTGCGGGCCTGGAAGGTGAATTCATATACGATCGAAATGGGACAAGCCTCTTATGCTGTTTCTCAAGGCGTGAATGCCACAGTGAGTTATTTGCGCAAAGTCAGGCAAGGAGATGATGGCACCTATCCTGTTAAATCAGCTCAGAGTAATGATTTGGTGGTTTTCTCTGATTATAACCGGGATGGCATCACGGAAAGACTGCATTTTTATTTGCAAAGCGGGCAACTGAAAATGGGAGTAGCGGTACCGACAACGGGAATTCCAAAAACCTACCCCATCGGTGATCAACAAATAATAGTATTGGCTAGCTATATCGTGAATACGGCCACTGAACCGATTTTTTATTATTATGATGCCAACTATCCAGCAGATAAAGTGCATAACCCCCTAGTGTTTCCCTTGGATGTTTCTGCTGTGCGACTGATAAAAATTATGCTTAAGATAAATATCAATCCCAATAGGGGGCCAGAAAATATCGAAACCCAGTCATTTGTAGAAATCAGGAATCTTAATGATTATGATCGTATGAAATAATATAAAATAATATGAAAAAAATAGAGCAAGAAAGCAAAAGAAGGTCAAGCTTCTCCCAAGGGGGTATTTTTACTAGGTACAAAGGTTCTGTTTTAGCCTATGTTTTGGTGATAATGATGACAGTGGCCATCATTCTAACCTCCTTATTGCAATACATCACTGCGCAACTTAAATTCAGCTTGTATCGTGGGGATAAAGAACAAGCTTTTCAGGTGGCAGAATCAGGCTTATATTTTTATCGTTGGTATCTGGCGCATCAGGTTTCGGGAAGGACGGTGCAACAAATCAAGGATTTTTGGAATAGTGGCACGGCTTATGGCGTGGATACGCCGTATGAGGCGGAATTTTTTGACCCGGAGGGGGGTGCTATTGGAAAATATCGCATCGAGGTGCAAAAGCCAGACATAGATTCAACAATCCTGATGGTGAAGGTTACCGGCTGGACCTATACTGAGTTGGGCGCGAGAAGAATTATTCAGGCTCGCTTTCGTCGTCCGTCTTGGAGTGAATTCGCTGTGGCGGCTAATGATGTGATGCGCTTCGGTCCAGGCACGGATGTTTATGGAAAGATCCATTCCAATAAAGGCATTCGTTTTGATGGAGTCGCATATAATATTGTGAGTAGCTCCGTGTTGAGCTATGATGATCCTGATCACACTGGAAACGTGGAATTTGGAGTGCATACACATATTGTTCCGCCACCGGCTACCGGAGAATATAGCGGTTTTGTTACGGCTGAAGCCCCGCCTGCGCTAGTGAAGCCGAGGACAGATGTTTTTGTGGCTGGAAGAAAATTTCCTATGCCGACGATTGATTTTAACGGGCTGGTTTCGGATTTGAATAATATGAAAACAGAAGCTCGGAAACCTACGGGAACCTTGACCAACGCTTGCACGACAACGGGGTGTTATTTCGATACTGCCGGTGGAGGGAGAAGGATAATTTTAAAAACAGACGGAACTTTCGGTATGTGCGTGGTAAGCAGTTATGACAATACTAGTTATAATATTTCTAAATATACCAATCTGGTCAATACCAATAAAACATGCACTACCTGTAGCGGGGATTGCCTGAAAACATTTACCATTCCCAATAAAGGGATAATCTTTGTGGAGGATAATGTTTGGTTGGAGGGTACGCTGAATAATAAAAGAGTTTCTCTGGTAGCAGCTAATCTCTTAGGGGGAACTAAGGCAAATGTGTATATTGGAGCTGGTAATATTCTGTACACTAATTTTGACGGCAAGGATATTCTCGGAGTAGTGGCGCAACAAAATATTAGCGTGGTACGGGATAGTCTCAACACGTTGACTATTAACGCTGGGCTGATGGCGCAATCAGGCCGAGTGGGGAGGGATTATTATCCAAGTGCTTATAATAAGGATACGATAACTATCAATGGCTCCATGGCCACTAATTTACGTTACGGATTTGCTTATACGGATGGTACGGGTTATGATAACCGAATTTTAAATTTTGACAATAACTTGCTATATTTTCCGCCACCATTTTTTCCGACAGGAACGGAGTATGCCATTGATCTGTGGGATGAATTATAATTCACTTTATTCAATGGAAGGATGAAAAATTTAAAGAAATAGGGTTAGTGTGTTAAAATAAGGTTAAGGTATAAAAATAAAAATAGAAGCATGAATTTTCTTAAGAAAAAAATAATTAACTTTGAGCCGAGAATATTCGGCATGGATTTGAGCGATCTTTCAGTTAAGGTTTTTCAGATTGAAACTGAGGGGGGGTATGATCATGTGCGGGGCTATGGTTCAGTTAATATTCCCTTAGGCAATATTGAGGATGGTCGGATACTCCATAAAGAAAATGTAGCTAAGGCTATCCGAGAGGTTTTGAATTTGCCGCAGACTAAGAAAATAAAATCTAAGAAAGTCATTTGTTCCTTGCCTGAATCGAAAGCGTTTGTGCGTATTATCAGTATTCCAAAAATGAGTAAGGAGGAGGCGCGGGAGGCTGTAAAATGGGAGATGGAGGCTAATATGCCTATGGCCATCTCGGAAGTTTATTTTGATTGGCAATTTATCAAGGGGATTGATGAAGGGGATAGTATGCAACGGGTTTTGACCGCAGCCATTTCTAAGGAGATTGTGGATGATTTGATGGCGGTTTTGGCTATGGCGGGATTGGAAGTATATGGGTTAGAAATTGAATCTATTGCCAGTATCAGAAGCTTGATTGATGGCAAGGCAGAACAAGAAAAAACTACGCTGATTGTGGATCTTGGCGCTAACCGGACTAGTTTTATTATCGCAGAGGGCTTTGTGCCTTATTTCACTTCCAGCATTCCTTTTTCTTCGGATGGAATGAATGATGCCATTTGTAAGACATTGAAATTAACCCCAGAAGAAGCGGAGGAGGCTAAGATGAGTAATGGCATAGAAAATTCTGATAAGAAGAATCCTATTTTTAAAGCAGTGGAATCATTACTGGAAAATCTAGTGACAGAAATTTTGAAAACAATGGATTTTTATGGAGAAATGTCGAATAATGCGCAGGAGATAGATGAAATCATTCTATGTGGCGGGGGGTCAAATATGAAGGGGATGCCGGAATTTTTAGCCCAGAAAATAAATAAAGCGGTGGTGGTGGGTAATCCTTGGATTAATTTAAAATTAAATAATGACTTACCTATTATTAATAAAGATAATTCAGCGCGTTATGTGACAGCTATCGGGCTGGCTTTACGGGGAGCAAGATATGGAGATTAAACTAAACATTATTCCAGAGGGGCGAAAGAAGGAAATAGCCCTATCTGGTAGATTACAGATGATTTTGCAATGGGAGGTGGGTTTTTCTATTATCCTGGTGATTTTCGCTATGCTTTTTTTTAGTATGTATTATTTACTAACACTTAACTTAGCCGCTCAGCAAAGCGAGGTGGTTAGTGGGAAAGGTAAAGAGGAATTTGAAAAAATTTCTAAATTCAATGATGATTTCAAAGCTGCTAATAAGCAAATCACTATTAATGAGTCTATTCAAAAGGATCAGTTATATTGGTCAAATCTATTCCTTAAATTGAATGATGCTGTGCCTGATGGGGTGAGTGTTGCAAGGATAGCGACCAAAGATTATCAGGTGCTTTTAGCGGGCACTGCTAAAACAAGAGATGATTTGATAGCCATGAAGGATAATTTTTCTAAGGAGGGCTGCTTTACAGATATCAACCTGCCTCTCTCTAATTTAGTTTCTAAGGATAATATTGATTTTCAAATCCAATTTAATATAAAAGAAGAATGTGTTAAAAATAAATGAAAGATTTTTTAAAGAAAAATAAAATAGCGCTAGCTATTGTAATCTATTTTGGGATAGTAGGGTCATTTTTCTATTTCCTTATTCTGCCCATACAGAATAAGATTGTGGGTAAGGCCAGCGATATCCAACAAGAAAAAATCGATCAAGATATTACCAAGAAAAAAATCATGACTGTACCAGTGATGGAGAAAGACTATCAGCGATATAAAGAAAATGAAGGGAATCTTGATGTGATAATCAATCAAGCGCAGGATGTAGAATTTATTAAAGAATTGGAGAGAATGGCAGAAGAGACGAATAATAAAATAGAATTTAAAATTCAGGAAATAAAAGCGACGGACAAGACTAAAAAGCCAACGACAGATATTAAAGGGAAGTTAGTTTATACTAGTTTTTTATCCATGCAGGTAGCTTTGGAAGGTGATTATTCAAGTCTGTTGAATTTCATTCACAAAGTAGAGAATTATAAAAATTACGTCAATATTATGTCGATACGATCAGAAAAAATTTCCCTAGATACAGGTGCTGTAGTTAGCGCCAATCCCTTTGTGGCTGTGTCAGAGGTGAAAAAAATAAATACTAAAGAAGTGCTTAATAGCATTTTGGATATCGTGGTTTATATTAAAAAATAAAAAACATGGAAATAAAACTAGCTTTTAATTATAAGGATTTTTCTAGAAAAGTGGTGCATTTTATTATGCATAAATCTTCACTGATTTTATTGGGTGTCAGCTTCCTTTTTTTAGCCTACTGCGCCCTTATCTGGTATCAAAACGTGTATAACTATGCTTGGGATGAGGTGAAAAAACAGGAATATATGAATAATAAAAATGCGGGAACTAATCTTAATCGGGTTAAATTTGAAAAAGCCTTGAAGGATACGGAAAAAAGAAGGGAGGAATATCAAAAAAATGTAGAAAATATCAAAGATATTTTTCGCTTAGGGCAAGGTTAAATCTCTCTTGTTTGATTGATAAGCGCTATTTTTTCTTAAGATAGGCTATCCAATAATTTCGCTTGTAGGGTTGATTATCAAAGTTAGTATAGCCACTTTTTTGTGTTAGTTGCAGGATGGTAAATTTTTTTTCATAGGTTTCATGAAAATCCTCTCGGAGAAATACCCTCTCCACTAAGTTACTTTTCGGCATCACATAGGTGTCTTTTTCTTTACCTGGGAATTTAGCAATGAGTTTTTTGGCATTTTTATCACTATTTTTACTGAGCGCTCGCACAAACAAATGGCCCTCTGGTTTGAGGACGCGCGCTGATTCCTCCAAATACACCGCGCGTTCTTTCTCGGTCAGGGCATTAGAGGAGGTGATATCGAGCACAATGTCAAAAAAATTGTCCGGAAAAGGATATCTTTCTCCGATGCTTTGTTCTACATATTGCACCGCACCTTGGTTTTCGGGGATATTTTTTTGGGCAATGCGAATGGCGGTGGGCGAAATTTCCAGTCCAAAGACTGTATTGCCCAGAGTGGCGAGATAGTTGGTATTGCGGCCAGTGCCGCTCCCTAGATCGAGAATGGTGAGTCCGGTGAGTTTTTGCTTGGTGGCTTTGCGATAGAACTTCAAAAAGCGCACCGTGTCCGCTTGCGGCTCGGTGCCTTTGGTGATAAACAATGGATTTTTATATTCCTGGTCCCAAGTGATTTTTTGTGGCATTTTTTTGAACTAAATGGATTAAGGAAAACATTTTTATTTGGATAAGTAAAAATCCCAAGCGGGTGGCCTGGGATTTTTTAGTTGTGCGCCCTGAGGGATTCGAACCCCCAACCTACTGGTTCGAAGCCAGGCACTCTATCCATTGAGCTAAGGGCGCATGACTTGGATTTTTTCGATAAATTTTTGAAAAATCTACAGAGGGGCGATCACAGGGAGTTGAGCAATGACTTTTTTGTGAGAAACAAAAAGTGCTTTGTAATCGTCCCGTGGTTCTATTGCAACCACTCTGTCGATTTTAACCCATATTCGCTTGATAGTCAACAATATCCACTCCCGACGCTCCTCTTTTGTCAGGTTTGAGCCCCAAAATGCTTTATAATCACGTAAATACTGCTCAGTTTTTTTGAGCATTTGTTCTTCACTAAGTCTTTTGATATTTGGGACAATTCCTTGTCGTTCTAATTTTTCAATATCTTCTTTTATCTCTTGCAGTCTTTTGGTATAGGCATCATCTGAGAGTTCTCCCGCTTCAAACATTATATTGACACGCTTACGTCTTTTTTGAAGTTCCACGATACGATTATCTGGCTTACTCTCCGTTTTTAGGTGCTGAAAAAGTTGGTGCAATTTTTCCAAAGTCTCTTTTATGATGTCCTCAGGTAAAGTGAAGCCATTCATAAATTCAATAACTTGGTCATCTATTATCTCACATCTCACGCCAGGCTGAGTGCAGGTTTGGTTCTCTCGTCTGAATTTACATATATATTGAAAAATATCTTCATAGCCCTTGTTAATCTTCGTATGGCAATACATAGAAGGCAACATTCTCGCCTTGTCGTCACTTTCCTTGCCTTTAATATGCTTGAAGCAGGGGTAGCAAAAAACAAGACCTTGTAGTAGATAAAAACGATGCTGTGCAAGTGGTCTGCCGAAGTGTTTAGCACGTTCGTGGATTTTATCTTGGACTTTGTAATAGAGGTCTTTGGAAATAATGGCTTTATGGTTTGTGCTTTTTATGTCAGGAAGCTCTTTTCGGGGCGAGTGCACTAAGCCAAGATAAACCTTGTTTTGTAAGATGCCTTTGATTGATGAGTAGGTGAACTCGTTGCCATAATTAGTCTTGAGACCCTCCTTGGTGAGTATGCCAGCTATTTCGGACATTGAATAGTTGCCAGTCGCATATAGCGTGTAAATTCTTTTTACAAGGTCGGCTGTTTTTTTCTCGACGAGCCATTGGCTGGCATATATCGGCTTGCCATTTTCGTCAACACCAAGTCTTTTCTTGTAGTAGCCAATGGGTGGATTTCCATTTTGTTTTCCTTGTCTACGTTTCTCCATAAGAGAGGCGCGCATCCAAAAACTCAGTTGTCGAGAATAGTGTTCGTCAAAAAGTTCGTTCACGCCTTCATTGAGAAATGAGCTTGGGTCGTTGAAATCTCCGAATGGCTGGGTGACTGAAACGACATCGATGCCGAGTTTTTTTCGAAACAAATCTTTGTATTCCCGCGCCTCTTTCACATTTCTGGCAAAGCGTGAGGTATGAAATACAAGAATTATTTCAAACTCCTTGAGCATTGCGCTATCTGTCATTTTTTGAAAGTCAGTTCTTTTCGTAGCTGATTTCCCTGAAAGGAGGTCTTTGTAAATTTTTATGATTTCAATGTTATTTTTCTTGGCGTATTCCCGAATAGTGTGTTCCTGATTTTGTGGTGAAAACCCCTTATCTTGCTCCTCGGTGCTTTCTCGTATATAGGCAATGCCCAATTTGTGTTTAGTTGGTATATTCATTTAGTTTCGGAGGGTTATTATGCTGTAAGTATGGCTTATTTTAGGTAAAAAGTAAAGTGTTGGGTTGCCCGCATTAGTGTCAAAAGTGAGTTGTGGCGTGTTTTGTCGCTATTGAAAAGGGTGATGTGTCTGTAGTGAGAAATGGTTGCAAAACGTAAGATAGGGGGTTGCTCTAAAAATAGAAAAGCCAGTATTTTTCACACTGGCTTTACTTATTGGAATTGCTGTTATTTTATCACGCAATCTTTCAGTATTGGTGACCCAATTGTTGAACTGTTTCCAGTTCCTATAAGGGAAACCTGTTGACCTTTTTTGAAAGCAAGAACCTTGTCACGTTCGCTTGTTTTCATATAGCACATTGCACCTGAAATATCATATTGTCCATCGGACAACTTGACCACCATTTCACTATCAAAAGTTCCATTGGAAACACTGACTATTTTGCCAGATATTTCAATGAGCTTGTCCTTGTATTTTGCATCGGCAGAAACCTCATTCTCAGAATAATCTTTTGAAATGGTCGCACTTGTCACAGTAACTTGCGGAACTGTTTTTTGAGGTTCTGCTGGCTTTGCCACATCTGCTGGAGTTGTTTTTTCCTCATTGTTTGCTTTGGGTACATTGGCTTTCGTATCACTTGGCGTACTTGCTACTTTTTGTCCATTGTCACTTCCCGCGCTTCCAATAATTCCAAGGACAATAATCCCTAAGATTACTGTCAGCACTTTGTGTCTTGCAAACCAATTTCGTAGGTCTGCTTGGCAATGCTTGCACACTTTTGCGGAGGATTGAATTTCCTCATTACACTTTGGACATTTTTTTGTCTGTCCTGACGACTGCTGGTTTTCCATAACCATAGTTGTTATTGATTAGTGAATTAGATAACAATGATTTGAAATACATAGAGGGACAACCCCTACTAAATACTTCCCAGCTTTCGACACTAGTTACGCACCTTTCGAGAGTTGCCCCTCAATATGCGTAACTAGTCCAAACTATTTAAGTCTGGTTTTTTGTCGAAAGCTGGTTTAAATTGTTATCTCTATTATGGGTGATTTTGCAATAAAAGTAAAGTTTTTGCCCTATTTTAAGCTGAAAAATTGTAAATTGCAAGTGCTTATTTATGTATAATAAATTAGGCACATAATGGCGTAATACTAGAACAGGTATTATAAATTATAGCGAAGTTACATTGTGGGTGTAACTAAAAAACGAGCCGTAGGTAATTTACCTAAAGGCTCATTTTATTTCTTGAAAAATAAATATGCTATTTTTTTAGAGGTTGAGTTTTATTTGTGTGCTGGCGTTTATTTGAAATTCTTTCAGTATATGCCTATGGATTTCAACAGCAGTCACATTATTTATGGAGGAAAAATCAGTTATTTTTGCTAGTTTGCCTAAGCGTTTCATATAGTTATACCAAGTTTGTCGGCTGTAATTTTGCATATAATATCGCTTTGTCTTGGCAAGTCCTTTTCCTTGCAGGGATTGCAAAATTCCTCGTGCCATATCCTTGGATGGTATGTGTTTGTAATTTTTATCAAGAAATGCGCTAATCACTGGCTCTTGATTGGTGGCAAGAAAAATAAAATCATTTATCGGTTGATTGTATATTTCATCAACTTCTTTTCGCACAAGCTCAGCCCACATTTTTTCGTTGAAAATACTTTTGAAGGTTGGCGGTGTGGTAGTGTATTTTTTCAACACTTGTTTGATGGCGACTTTCGTTTTTAGGGTCAATTCAAGGCGTAAAATTTTAATCGCGAAAACTTTTTTCTTGCCATATTTTGATTTTGAATATGCCACCCAGGCATCCACTAATTTGCGCTCTTCTTTGGTTGTGGCATTGGCTATCATTTCGGGAATTTTTTCGTATATTTTGAAAGTCGTGCTTTTGTTATTGAAATACATTTCTCTTCCAAGATTGCCTTCAAATTGAATGAGCCTGCTCTCGGAACGAAATCTGTTATTGAAAGGACTGAGTGCTTGCATCGCTATATCACACGAGCATACATCGGTAATATTGAGATTTCTTCCGACTGCAAGAACTATCGGTGTTAGATTTTCAATTTGTATTTTTGTCATATATATTGATATCTCTTTCAAAAAATCTTGCAATTTTTCAACTACGGCGGGGAAGTGTTCTTCTCGTAATGCGGTTAGGTTTTCACCGAAAAGTAATTTTGGAGCAGAAAATTCAATAATAAGAAACGTGATATTTGGATTGATATAGTCTTGCTCAATCCAATATTTTGGCGTATATAATCCTCGAAGTTTTCTTTCTTTTCGCCAAGTCTGATTTGAATAGACAAATCTACTTCCGCCTATGGAAGTATGCAATCCTAAATCCCTAGCTTTTACTTGCTCGCTGAAATATGGACTATTTGGTGGCATATTGAATTGTGTTTTTAATCTCACTGTATCCATCGGAGGATTTTGAGAAATAGCTAAGTCATTGCCTTTGGTTGTCGGGAAAATCCTCCGAAGAAAAACCCGAGCCAATGGCAATGGCTTTGCCATCCCTGCTTATTAGCGGATTAGTTGAGACCACGTTATTGTTCTGCCAAAAATCATAGAAAAGACGAGCCAATCCGTCGGAAATTGCTTCTTTATTTGCTCGCGTTAGTTTTTCGGAAATTTGTTTTTTCAAACTGAATGAAAACGACAAAAAAACCCAAACCTGGGCTATCCCCGCGAGGATAGAGTAGGTTTGGGCTTCTTGAAGCCGAGCTTTCACAACCCTTGGGCTATGAAAACATTAGATTGTTATACTATTTTATATCTCTGAAAATTAGCTGGTCAGGAATTTGCACTGGCCTTTTACAATTAGGACATTTCATTGACGATTTTCCGAAATACATCATCATCTGCACCCTTATCAATGGGTAGTCACAAAATTTACAATAGCCAGTTTTTTCTCTAACTATCTCCATTTTATAACTTCCACTGTTTTTGTCAATTGTTTTTGCAAATTCGTTCAATTTTTCATCCATTTTATCTTCTATTTTTTTGGTGAATTGTTTCAGGCTAACTTGCATATCATAGACGTCGTTTCTTATGGTGGGTGTATAAATAGCTCCTTGGGTAAATCCGTCTTGCTCGTGAAGTCTTCTCATCATTTCAATTGTTTCCTGTATATGGTCTGGAACTGCCACTTGAAACGTATCACCGAATGATTTAATTTGTTCAGATAAGCCCGAAAGATATTTGGCTGGCATAGTCAATGTTTGTGCTATGCCATTCAAATCTGCCAGTTTGCCAAATCGCGCAACATCTAATTTGAAATTGTCTATAGTGTCGAATAGATGTCCATTATTTTGCGCAAAATTAGCCAAATCCTTTTTAGCTCTTTCTTGTGCTTCAGAAGCAATGGTGAGTTCGACGTCAGTTGGTTTTTTGGAGGATTTTTTGTGCATAAAATTATAATGCTATAAACAAAAAAACGGCTCGTGGAAGCCATTTTTATTGTGAAACGTCCACGGGGGCGAATACAGGGAATCGGACCCTGATACTTGGTACCACAAACCAATGTTCTACCACTGAACTATATTCGCCACCCTAGAAACTTCAATACTATATTTAATTATCAATGCTCTCGCAATTCATCAATTTTATACTATTCCATATCTTCAAAAAATAAAAGTCATTGGTCAAGTGGAATCGGACCCTGATACTTGGTACCACAAACCAATGTTCTACCACTGAACTATGATCGCCACTCCAGAGACTTTTATTTTTTTGCTATGGTAGGCTAATGTTCACTTTTTTCTTTCTGGTGCGCCTGGCAGGAATCGAACCTGCGACCAATAGCTTAGAAGGCTACTGCTCTATCCACTGAGCTACAGGCGCATATGTCGTTACCGCTTTTAGATTAGCGCAACTTTGTGCACCCACTAGGACTTGAACCTAGGACCATATCCTTAAGAGGGATCTGCTCTACCAACTGAGCTATGGGTGCATTGTTTTTTTTGATTGTTGCATAGTTTCGATTGCACAAAGAATTTAAATCTTGCGCCTCAGCCATAGGCTGGTCGGCCTATGGCCGAAACTGAGCTATGGGTGCTTTTTTTAACAAGACAAAATTGCCATAAGGCAATGTAGCTATCGTAACAGGAAAAACACATTTCGTCAATAGTTTTAACTAAGGCTTCTTATTTGCCTTTAAATATCTGTCCCATTCCCCCTGGGACCAATCTTTAGGCTTTTGGGTGAGGGTGTCGCCAGGATGTGGATATTTGCTAGGGGATTCATAGGCGCTATTGAAAACATCTTCTCGAATAAGCTTATCGGCCGCATCCGTCACTTTTTGGGAGAAAGTAGTTTTCATGGAACCATCCGAATTTTTCTCCAGTATGTGGGGCCCGTCTACGGTGACTTTGCGGCCATCGGCAGTGCCGAAGAAGCGAAAAATCAGCTCCGTACCCACAATTTCCGTTTGAATAAGGATGTGCCCCGGAGTGTTGTTGATAAATCGCAGGTCGGGTTTGGGGATATAAATAGTAGAATCCATCCCTTGCGGATTATAATAACTGACCGGATAGGCATGATTTTTGCGCGCAGTGATTTCCAGGCCACTATA
>JBAZXY010000013.1:0-17541 GCA_041659585.1 Parcubacteria group bacterium
TGGGGATGACTAAGAAACAAATCGACAAAAAATTTGATTCGATTGTGGCCTTTTCCGAGCTGGAACGCTTCATTGACCAAAAATTGAAAAACTATTCTTCCGGCATGAGTGTTCGTCTGGCTTTTTCGGTTTCCATCCACGCTAATCGTGAAATCCTGCTGATGGATGAGGTTTTAGCAGTCGGAGACACTAATTTTCAGAAAAAATGCATGGACACCTTCAGGGATTATCGCAAAAGAAACAAGACAGTGGTTCTGGTGACGCATGATATCGGAGCGGTGCGCAACTATTGCAGCCGGGCATTTTTGTTGCACAATGGAAAAATTGAAAAAATGGGAGATGTGGATGAGGTGTGTGATGCCTATATCATGAAAAATATGTCTGCAGATGTGAAAAAGGAATTGCAAGGAAAAGAAGATGTAAAAAAAAGTGAAGCTGAGAGAGAAAACGAACTGAAAGCAAGCTTGAAAAACAAAAAGCAATCAATCGTTGATATCAAGGTCTTTGATGCAAATAAAAAAGAATTGATTATTGTGACACGAGAGGATAATTTTTTTGTCGATGTGCTGGTTGATATCAAGGAATTATGTGATGATTTGCATCTGGCAGTGCAAATATGGGATAAAAGTAATAATTATTTTGTCTCAGGGAATAATACACAAAATGACATTTTTGATTGTGACTGGCGGAAGGGAAAAAATAAAATAAGAATGATATTTGAAAATAACAATTTGAATGATGGAGAAATCTATATCAAGGTAATTTTATTCCAATATAAAGAATCTGGAAATATTATTTTAGATGAGCTATCTTCTATGGATAAAAATGCCTCTTTCAATGTTCGAAGGAGAGATTCAGGTGGTGGAATAATGTATATAAAACATAACTGGGAAAGGGTAGATGAAAAATAGTAAGAAAGGCTTGGTGATTTGGTTGACGGGGCTGCCTTGCAGTGGAAAAACAACCATAGCCAAGGAAATAGAAAGATATTTTATCGAGAAGGAATTCCCCATTCAACGCTTGGATGGAGACGTAGTGCGCACGACAATCAGCAAGGATTTGGGTTTTTCCAAAATCGATCGGGATAGGAATATCGAACGGATGTCCTATGTGGCGCAGATGTTGTCTGGTAACGGTGTGAATGTGGTATGTGCTTTTGTGACACCCTATGAAAAGATGCGAAATTTTGCGCGCTCTTTGTGTGAAAAATTTGTGGAGGTGCATATCAATTGTGGCATAGAAAAGTGCAAGGAGCGGGACGTGAAAGGGATGTATGCCAAAGCCATGCGGGGAGAAATTGAAGATTTCACCGGCGTGCAGGATCCGTTTGAGGTGCCCCAAAATCCAGAACTGATTGTCGATACGGAGAAAGAATCTATCGAAGAGAGTGTGCGAAAAATTATTGATTATCTGGAAAAAAATGCATAATGTGAATATAGAAAACATCATATCAATCGCAAAAGAGGCTGGAAAAATAGCCATGAGTTTTTATGATAAACCATATTCTATTGCAGAAAAGAAGAACAAAACACCTATCACGGAAGTTGATCAAGCTCTACATGACTATCTCATGAAAGAATTATCGGTATATGGTTATCCGATTTTGAGCGAAGAAGGTGAAGATGATTTCGAAAAAAGAAAAAATGCGGAATTTGTTTGGATTATTGACCCACTGGATGGCACATCGGATTTCATTCAAAAAACTGGAGAATTTGCAGTGATGATTGGTTTGGTGAACAATGGGGGTGAGTCAATTTTGGGAGTTGTGTATGCGCCGGCGCTGGATGAATTGTATTTTGCGCAAAAAGGTGAGGGTGCATATATGATGAAAGATGGTGAAAAGACAAAATTAACAGTTAGTGATAGGGAATTGGAAAAAGGCAGAATTCTGGTTAGTCGAAATCATCTGGGGGAATTTGAGCAAGAAATTGCCAAAAAACATCATATGCAGCAGATCTCTATGGGTTCAGCAGGACTCAAAATGTGTCGCATTGCCAAAAGGGATGCCGAATTATATATCAATTCCAGTGATCAGAGTGGGGTATGGGATATTTGCGCGGGAGATGTTATTATTAAAGAGGCAGGTGGTAGGATCGTTGATTTGAACAAAGATATAATCCTATATGATAAGCAGGTTATTTTAAAAAGTGGATGCATTGTTTTATGAATAAGGAGATAGCTAAAAATAAAAAAGTAATTTGTGTGCTTGGGATGCACAGAAGTGGAACCTCAATGTTAATGAGGCTTTTAAATATTTGTGGTGTTTATGTTGGTGATGAAAAAAATCTTATTGGGGCATCATCTGGAAATGAACGAGGGCATTGGGAGAACTCTGAAGTTTTAGACATAAATGAGGAAATCCTGAGAATATTTAATGGATCATGGGATAATCCACCACAATTTCCAGATAAGTGGGAAGATGACTTGAGGCTGGGTAATTTAAAGGAGAGAGCGAAAAATTTTGTGAATAAAATGAATGAGAGGGCGGATGTCTGGGGCTTTAAAGAGCCAAGAACATGTCTTACTCTACTATTTTGGAAAAAAATAATTCCTAATATGGTTTTTGTGATACCCATCAGAAATTCGATGGAGGTTGCTATGTCACTTAATAAAAGAGATGGGATGTTAATAGAGAAGGGACTGAAATTATGGAAAGACTACTAGATTAATATAATAAAGAACACAGAAGAAAATGGTCGGTTTTTTACTATTCAAAGAAATTATTTTAAGAATTGGAAAAAAGAATTGCAAGGGATTATTGATTTTATTGATATTTTAGAAATAAATTTAAAAGACAAAGAGGATGAAATAGATAAATTTATTTCTCCAAACATGATTCATAACAAATTTGGAAAAGATGATATTGTAAAAAAAATAGATCGAAATAGACCACAAAATTTTATCTTAAATGAAGTTGGATGTATTGTAGATGAAGTGTATCAATTGGACCAGCAAAAGGAACAGCAACTTCATCAAAAAGATCAGGAGATTAAGCAAATGGATCATGAAATTAAGGAAAAATACCAGGAAGTTCAACAAAAGAATTATGAAATTCAAGAAAAAAATAATGAAATAAACATGATTAAATCTTCAAAATTTTGGAAATTGAGAGGTATATATATGAAAATTAAAAAATAAAATTAATTATATTTATAAAAAGTTATGAAAATCGCTGTTTTGATACCATGTTACAACGAGGAAAAAACGATTGAGAAAGTTATATCGGACTTTAAGACGGCGATTCCATTGGCTGATATTTATGTGTATGATAACAACTCCAAGGATAAAACATATGATATAGCAGTGGCCTCGGGCGCGATAGTTAAAAAAGAGCCTAGGCAAGGAAAGGGGTTTGTTGTGCAGAAGATGTTTAGGGAAATAGATGCTGATATTTATGTGCTTGTTGACGGAGATGATACATATCCGGCAGAGAATGTAATGGAATTGATTGAAAGAATCAGTGAAGGCGCTGATATGGTTGTCGGAGATAGACTGTCAAATGGAACATATGAAAAAGAAAATAAGAGAGGTTTCCATAATTTTGGGAATAATCTGGTTCGCTCCCTGGTGAATATGTTATTTAAATCCAAACTTAGGGACATTATGAGTGGTTACCGTATTTTTTCGAGAGATTTTGTGAAAAATTATCCAGTATTAGTAGGTGGGTTTCAATTGGAAACGGATATGACAATATTTGCCCTTGATAGGGATTTTGTTGTGAGAGAGGTTCCGATAGTCTATCGTGATCGACCGGTAGGTAGTGTTTCCAAGTTGAACACTTTTTCTGATGGAATTAAGGTTATCATGGTTATTTTTAATCTTTTCCGCTATTATCGTCCATTTCTGTTTTTCTCCCTTGTGAGTGTAGCCTTTGTTTTATTGGGACTGATAATCGGGTTTCCTGTTATCGTTGAATATTTAGAGAGTCATTTTATTGCTAAAGTTCCATCCGCTATCTTGGCTGCTTCGCTGATGCTCCTAAGTGCACTTTCGTTTATTAGCGGTGTTATATTGGATGCCTTAACTAGGGTGAATAAGGAGATATTTCAATTGAAATTAAAAAAATAATAAATTAAATTAATTTTTTGATGAAGCTTATGTTGGCTAAAATTTTCAACAGGAAAAACCTTTCCATATTTAATTTAGTGGATGTATTTTTTTTAATTTCAATTTCAGTAGTTCTCTTTTACATACTCCTAACTTATTTCTTTCAATACTGGGACACAACCATGTATCATCTTCCATTCGCTGCTAGGATAGTTGGAATATATTCCGCGAATGATTTTTCTACATTGTCAATTCTTGAGGAAAGATATTTAGGATTTCCTATTTTAGCAGAGGCTATTCAGGGTGTATTATGGAGGGTCTCTAACAACGTAAATGCTGCTAATTTGATAAATCTTTTGGCATATCTGGCATTTGTTTTATTCTTGCGAATACGCGTAAAAATTCCTTTTATGATTTCTTCAGTATTTTATTTTAGTATCCCACTCATATTTATTGGTTTTTTCTCTAGTTACATAGATTTGTTTACAAATACTTTTCTTGCAATGGCTTTTATCGGTTTGTATTTTTTTTGGAGAGAAAAAAAAATGACAGATGGGCTTTGGGTCATTATTTTCTTGGCAATCGCTAATAATAGCAAATATACATCCTTGGTTTTTTCTGCAATTGGATATTTACTTTTCTTGAAAATATTTTTTGAACCTAAAATTTCCTTACAAAACATTAAAAAAATATTATTTGTTGTCATCTCATCTGTGATCATATTTTTTCCTCAATTTAAAAATGTGGTTGTTTATGGAAATTTTATTTATCCACAAAAAGTTCCTATTTTAAATAATATATTTCACAATGGAAATCAAGAAACTAATGCTAAAGATCAGGCACCTCTTTATTTAAGGGATAGCTCAAGTTTTATTAAATTCGTATATTCCTTTTTTGAAATCAATACGATTGATGATAGGCGTCCACATAGATGGACAATTGATCAGGGGGATGTTTCTGGTGATTCAAAATCTTTTAGAATGGGAGGATATTTTTATTTTAATATTATTTTTTGGATGGTATTAATTATTTTTATAATGTTTGCACTTAAGGGTGATGGCAGGCAATTTGCAGTGAAAACATATGTATGGTTAATGGGTTTAATTTTAATCGTTTCTCTTATGCCTCAGTCGCATGAACTAAGATATTGGAGCTTTATACCCATTTTGTTGTTTTCATTCATTCTAACTTTTGGAAAAGATTTGGTAGATAGGAATAAACTGAATTTTATCTACCCCATGTATATAGTATTTTTTGTACAAATGATGATTTTTATTTTTGTTTTTACAAATATTGGGGTTCTCTCTGTCGGTGCGAAAAACACGGTATTTTCTGATTATAATTTAAAGAGTGTTGCAAGCGGATATAGTGGGGTTTGTCTCTATGAAATGTCTAATTGGAGACCATTTTTTTATAGACTTGCAACTAAAAAAGATGTAAATATGCAGTATGTTGGCTTCAGGGAATCTTGTAATAATAAATACGTACCTTATAGTGGTTCAAAATAATTATGGAAATAAAAGAATGTGATGTTTTTTGTTCGGTGGCTACAAAAGAAATAAAAACAGTTATTGAATGGCTCATACCATCATTGGAAAAACAAAAAAATGTCAAAAAGATTAATTTATTTTTAATAAATTATACTGGAAAAAATAGAATTTACGCTGGTCCAAATGAGTCTGGTATGGTTAATATTGAAGAAATTAATTCAGGTAAGGAATTGGGATTTGGAGAGGCTCATAACTTTGCTTTTAATGAAATTAAGCCAAAAAAATATTTTTTAATAATTAATCCAGATGTCTACCTGCATGAAGATTGCATTTGCGAGATGGTTGAAAAAATAAAATCAGATGAAAAAATAGGAATTGTTGAAGCGCGGCAACTACCGTTTGAGCATCCAAAGGAATATGATAGGGTAACGGGGGAAACGCCATGGGCGAGTGGATTTGGCATACTCGTTAAATCAGAGTTTTTTGAAAAAGTAGGGGGTTTCGATGAGGACTTCTGGATGTATTGTGAGGATGTCGATCTTTCGTGGCGAGCATGGCTAGATGAATATAGTGTTGTATGCTGCAATAGTGCAATTGGATATCACTATACGGGAAATTATTTTGAGTATAGAAATGATCGTTATTATTTGGAACATTTCTGGAGTTCTCGTAATTTTCTATATTTGGCGTATAAATATTTTGGAAACAGTGGATTTGATTCGGCGAAAAAATATTTATCGGATACTTCTTACCCAGACAATTTTAAAAAAGAGGTCTTGTCTGCTTTTAACGAAATGGATAAAAAACAAGCAACATTATTTTTTGCAAAAAATAAAAATAAAATTACAGAATTGAACAAGAAAATAAAAATAAATGGTTTTAACCAGTATCATGATTTAATGAGATAAGATATTCTTATATGATAGGAAAATATAAAATTTTTAGATTTTGTGAATCAGGAGAAATGGGGTTTTCACAAAATAAAATAGACGATAACTGCGGTTTTGATGTTGAAAATATAGCAGAGAATTCCTATTTGGCATTTTTTGAAAAGGCGACATCGGAATGTCAAAATAATTATACTTTACTGATTCGTGAAGGAGTTTTTTTGCCATATAATATCAATGAAAAGATTCAAAATTGCGTAAATAAAGCCAATAGTGAATTTGGGTCAGATGGATGGCTTCTGATTGGAAATAGCGGGGTTGATTATTTTAATCATACCCATATTTCTTTTATGCACGATGGTAATCCAGATTCAATACTCTGCCAGTCTGATGCTCCACAACCAGTATCCTACCTCGAGGATAAAATTATTTTGGTAAATTTGGATAATTTTAAAAAAATAAAAAAGGACATACCTCAGAAATTAAAAAGAAAGCAAGATAATATTTTTTATATTTTAATTGAGGCATATCTGAATTATTTTATTTGTGCAGTTGATTCAAACTTGGCTGCTGTCTATGCAGGCGATGAGGAAGAAAAAGCGTTTGAAAAAACAGAACAATTTATGGAATACTGGAAAAGTAGATTCATGAATCATTTAGTTACAACGACAAGAAGAAGTTTTTTTATTGAAACATCCTTTGGTTATTTAAACCCAAAGAAAAATATTGAAAAAAGAATAGATTTTTATGGTCAATTAGCTGACGTTGTGTATAAGAATAGGTTGATTAATGCCACCTCAAAAAAGATTAATATCATCATTAGGACTCAAATTGAAAATATAGACTATTTAACTAGGCTGCTGATATCTATACGGATTGCTAATTTGCAAAAGACTGAAAAAATTCGTATAAAGGTCTTGATTATTTTGAATTCTGTTATGGGTGATGAAAAATTGTTGCGTAAGATAATAATGGAGGAATGTTCAGATGTAGATATTGTTATTTATGATTCTGGGTTGGAAAAAGAGTCTCACTCGGATATAGGGGTAATAAAATTAGCACTGGATAGGATTGATTATGATGATAACTCAATGGTTTGGATTGTTAATGATGACAGCTTTATTTTTCCTGATGTGATGCGTGTTGTGTCGGAATTTTCAGATAATAAAAAAATTATAATAGGTGATGTCGTTGCATTCAATCATGACATATCGAGTAGCTGCGAGCCTTTGAGGATTCCACTAAAAAGCTTCATCTATAAAGCAGTGGATTATCATGAGTCTTTGTATGGACGTGGCGATATGCCCATTTGCTCTGTGATTTATCCATTGGACTTGATAAAAAGAATTTTTAGTGAGAAGATTATAATCGGTGAGCACAAAGATGATTTTGCTTTATTTTTATTTAGTGCTGTTGACGCTAATTTGACGATAATTTCAAAAGCAATCGCTGGTGTTTCATTGCGTGATAATATGATGAAAATAAAGGATAAAAATAAAATAAATCATATTCAGGCTACTTTTATCTCGGAAATGATAAGCAGTAGATGTATTTCAAGAAATTATTATGACTATATGAATCAAAAAATAAAAAACAATAAACAGATATATTGTAATAATGCTAATATTATCAAAAACAAGCATCTCAATATAAAGCATATGCTATATTTAATTATAAGATTTAAGAAAAAATACATAAAAAAAGTATTTATTAAATAAGAAATCTAAGAAATGACAAAAGTAAGTATCATTATTCCTATCTATAATCAGGCGCAATATCTTTCAGAAACACTGGATTCTGTTTTGGCTCAATCGCACAGCGATTGGGAGTGTGTTATTGCGGACGATGGATCGTCAGATGGCACAAAGGAAGTCGCTATGGAATATTGCAAGAAAGACAAGCGCTTCAAATATATCTATCAAGAAAACCAAGGACCTTCAGTGGCTCGCAATAATGGCATTCAAAATAGCCATGGAGAATTCATTTTGCCGCTTGATTCAGATGACTTGATAGCAAAAGATTATTTGCGGGAAGCTTTGGAGGTCTTTGAAAAAAATCCCAAGACAAAATTGGTCTATTGCTATGCGGAGTTGTTTGGCGTCAAGACTGGTTTTTGGAACATACCAAAGTATGACTATGAAAAGCTGTTGTTTGGCAATATGATTTTCTGTACGGCGATGTATCAACGAGCGGATTATGACAAAACCAGTGGCTATAACCCCAACATGCGAAAGGGTCTGGAGGATTGGGATTTTTGGCTTTCGCTCATTGGGAGGGATGATATTGTTTATCGAATTCCTAAAGTGCATTTCTATTATAGAATTAGAAATAAATCAAGAAATGATGGCTTGAATAATGAGGGTGCGGAAGTAGAAAAATTGTACAAACAGATCTATGATAATCACAGTGGGCTGTATGCGCATATGGCTAATCCAATTTATAGTGATTATCAGTTGAGGAGGAAAAGTCAAATGATTATTGATAGAGATGAGGAAATATGCAAATACAAGAAAGAATTGCACAAGATAATCAGGGAGAGAGAAAGGGAGATGCAAATTGTGACATCATCCAAGTTCTGGAAATTGAGAAATCTGTGTCTGCAATTGAAATTCGCTTTGCTTTCCCCTATAAAATTTTGGAAAAAATATTTCAAAAAACCGGCTTATTTGGCAGACTCATTTTTTCGCTCAATTAAAAATGAAGGATTTGGTGTGACCGCTATTCGCTTTTGGAATTTTGTGGTGCATGGCAAAGGGACTCTTGATCCCAGAGCTATTGCTGCAAAAGAAGAATATGCTGATTTGTCCACTGTGCTAGCGAATTTTAAGAAGAAATAAATCTTGTATGAATGAAAAAATAGAAAACAAAAAAATTGATATTATCATCCCGGTCTATAACGGGTTAGAATTTTTGCCCAGGCTTTTTGAAAGTCTTTTTGACGGCACGACTGCACCATACCGATTGATTTTGGTGGATGATTGCAGTCTGGATGAAAGGGTTTATCCATATTTAGAAAAAATCAAGAAAGATCATCCGGATAAAGATATTTTGTTGTTGAAAAATGAGAAAAATTTGGGATTTGTTCAGACGGTCAATTTCGCAGTGAAAGAAACGCGTCATCATTTTGTGTTGGTCAATACGGATGTGGAAGTTCCAGCTGGCTGGCTAGAGAGATTGATGCAACCTATTTTGTCTGGGGAAAAAGTGGCCAGCGTCACACCGTTCACTAATTCAGGCACCATTTGCAGTTTTCCTAATTTTGTTCAGGATAATGAGATTTTCATGGGACTGAGTGTTTCTGAAATTGATAGCTATTTTCAAAAAGTGAAAACGGAAAAAAAATATGTTGAGCTGCCGACAGGGGTAGGATTTTGCATGGCTTTTAATCAGGACGTGGTCAAGGCAATCGGGATGTTTGATGAGGGGTCTTTCGGCAAAGGCTATGGCGAGGAGAATGATTGGTGCCAACGAGCTATCAAAAAAGGCTATCGGAACGTAATAGCGCCTAACTTGTTTGTCTATCACAAACATGGCGGATCATTTCCCAGTGACGAGAAAAAAAGACTGATGGAAGATAATTTCAAAAAATTGCTCAAAAAGCATCCCAAATATGCCAAGGATGTGGAATTTTTCATTCATCGGGATGCTATGAAACCAATTAGAGATTTTCTAATTATTTTGATATCAGCTTCGCAATTGGATAAAAAGCCTATTTTGTTTTTTGATCATGAGCTTGGAGGCGGGGCGAATTTATATACAAAAAAAATAGTTGAAAAAAGGATTAAAGATGGAGAAAAAACTTTTGTTTGTAGTTATGATTTCCGCAATGATAGCTATCATCTGAAATATTATTATCAGCAATGGGTGGTAAAATATTCTTTTGACAGGATGGAGGAATTGCAGGATTTTTTAGATTTTGTGAATCTTGAAAAAATTATTGTTAGCCAGCTGGTTTCTTATTCGCGACCATTGGAAATTATTTCCCATATCATAGAAATGAAGACCAAAAAGCAGTGTGCTTTGGATATTTTAGTGCATGATTATTTTTCCGTTTGCCCAAACTATGTTCTGGTGAACGAGCAAGACGAATTTTGCGGCGTGCCGAATGTGGACAAATGCAAACAATGCATGAGCAGAAATAAAAATGATTTCCGACAATATGTGGCTGATAGCGACGTGGAAACTTGGCGTTCTGCTTGGGAGAATCTATTGGATTTTGCTGATGATATCATTTGTTTTTCCCAGGCCTCAAAGGATATTTTTATCAAGGCCTATCCACAATTGAAAAAAGAAAAAATTATTATTAGGCCGCATAGTATTGATGGTGAGCTGCTTAGAACTATAAAGAAAAATAAAAACACTGAGAGTGTCTTGACTATTGGTGTTTTGGGTGGGATAAATAAGATCAAAGGTTCGGAAATTATAAAAGAGATGGGAATAATTATTGAAAAAAATAATTTGCCAGTGAAAATTGTGGTTATTGGTGAATTTATTGAAAAAAAGTATAGCCACAGGATTCAGGTGCATGGAAAATATGCGCATGATGATTTGCCAGAAATCATTAACAGCTATGGCATGGATATTTTTCTCATTCCTTCTATCTGGCCGGAAACATTTTCCTACACTACGCAGGAGATTATGCAAATGGACTATCCGTTGGCAGTGTTTGATTTGGGTGCTCCGGCGGAAAGGGTGAAAAAATATGCCAAAGGACTGATTATTGAAGAAATTGACGCTCAAGTTGCTCTAGATGGTATTATTAATTATTGCAAGAAAAATGAAAAATAAAATACAAATTTCCATACTGATTGTCGGGTCATTAATGTTGTTTTTATCATCAAAAGATGTTAAGGCGGCCACTTTGAGCGTTCCTAGTCAATATTCCAATATCTCTTCTGCTATTAAAAAAGCTCTTCCGGGAGACACGGTGCTTGTCTCTGCTGGAACATATAATGAACGGCTTTGGATTAGCAAAAATATTGAAATACGGTCTGTTTCTGGACCGGAAAATACGGTTATCAATGCTCAGGATAGTGGATCGGTAGTGGTTTTTTATCAAACAAGTTTTGATGGAATACGGTCGGCGAAAATTTCTGGATTCACTATCCGCGATGGCTATAGCAATGATGGTCAGGGAGGGGGGGTGACATTTGCCTATTCCGATGCTGTGGTGGAAAACAATCATATCATCAGTAACAACGCCAACGTAGATGGGGGTGGCATTTTGGTCAGTTTGAATTCTAGTGGAGTAATTCGCAATAATTTTATTGATTCTAATAGTGCTACGCGCTTCGGGGCAGGGATTATGGTGGTTAATAATTCCAACCCACTGGTTTATAATAATCATATTTCTAATAACAATGCCTCCGGTCCAACATACACTAATGGAGGAGCTGGTGGTGGGGCGATGTATGTGGATGGAAATTCTTCCCCGCAAATCATAAAAAATACCATCACCACCAATCACGCAGACCATGCCGGCGGGGCCATTTCTTTGCGCGTAGGTTGCAGCTCGGTGATTGAAGAAAACACTATCACCAACAACAATGCGGCGTATGGTGGAGGTATTCACATTGAGACAGAAGGTGGATCACCCACAATCAAAAATAATATCATTTCCAATAATCAGGCCAATGCCTCAAGTTCTTTTTCGGGCTCCGGTTTTGGTGGGGGGGTCTCGATATTTAATGGGTCAAAGCCACAAATAATTGGGAATACTATTAATAATAATTCATCTAGCGAAGGTGGAGCGGGAATTGTAAGCGCTGAGAACGCAAATAGCACCATTGCGGATAATAAAATTTTTTCCAATAAAGTTCCAATGACAACGAGTGGTTATAAGACTGGTGGAGGAATCTATGTGGCAAATTCAACGGCAAATATTTTTAATAATGTTATTTATGCAAATGAGGCAAGCCTGGGAGGTGGAATCGGATTGCTTGATAATGCCAATGTTGCCATAGTTAATAATACAATTGTAAAAAACATTGTTCAGGTGAATCGACCGGTCGTTTCGGCAGCAGGAGGAATTTCCGTAATGGATGTTGCAACTTCGGTTTCAATTAAGAATAATATAATCACTCAAAATGGAGAGTATCAAGTTTTTGAAGAGCATAAAAAAGCAACTCTCTTGAATAATCTGATAAACAATGATGGAAAAGGGCTGTATTTTAATTGGGATACGGCTCTTATCTCAGATATTTCTAGTCTAAATAGTGAGTCACGGGTCAACGCTGATTGGAATGTTAACGGTAGTGAAAATTTTATTGATTCTTCTAATAATAATTATGCCATTAATAGTTCATCCGCTGGAGTAGACAAAGGTGATACCATTCTTCTCTCTCAATATGCCATCGATTATAGTCTGCGAAATTTCGGAAGCACTCCTGACATTGGGGCTTATGAATACACGACTGTTGTTAGGAAAACTAAACCAATCTATCGTTTTTGGAGCAATGCAAAGCAACATCATTTTTATACAATAAGCATAGATGAAAGAAATACCGTGCTGAATACCTATGCATTAGCTGAATGGAAATATGAGGGGCAGGCTTTTCGGGCATTTGACTTGAGTGAGTGTGGGGGTGCATCACAGGTTTTTAGATTCTGGAGTGATGAAAAGCAAGGTCACTTCTATACGATAAATGCATCAGAAAAAGATTATGTGGATAGCTTTTACCCAGATAATGTTTGGCGCTATGAGGCACCTGCCTATTGTGCAGAGACATCGTCTAATGGATCGAATACTGCACTATATCGATTCTGGAGCGATGAAAAGCAGGGGCATTTCTATACAGCCTCGGCTGGTGAAAGAGATTATATAACGGCCAGTTATCCGGCGAATGTTTGGAGATATGAATCTGTTGGGTATTATGTTTACCCTAACTTATAAAAACATAATGGTAATAAAAAATACTTGGAATTAAGATTATTCCAAGTATTTTTATTTATGATCGAAAGATTTAGTTAGTGAATTTGAATGTAGAAATAAGCTTCTTATAATCATCTGTGCCTACGAATTGAATTGCATAGCTTGGTCCATCTTGAAAGCCCTTTGCTAATGTATAGGATATATTATTTTTTTTAATTAACATCGCTATTCCATCCTTCAATTCCTTCCCCATAAGATCATCATAGAATTCATTATTCTTAATTTCTTTCTTGCGTTCATCATTATTTTGAATAAGGACAGTAAGTAGTGGGAATGGTTTATTGTTCCACTCTGGACCACCATCAGTATTTATCTTGAAATATATTGTATCGTCATTGCCATATTTTTTCTCCTCTTCTGAGATGAAAGTCAAGGTTTTTGGATATTGAAATTCAAAGCCATATTTTTCACTTCGGTATGCCTTCCAATCCGCTGGTATGGTTGATTGGGTGGGTTCTATCGGTTGCACTGCTGGAGTAGGGGATGGTTGTGGTGTCGGTGCAGTCACGCTTGTCACTGCTGTTTTTTGTTCCGGCGCTGCGACTTTGGTGGCCAGAATGTAGGTGGTTTCACTGGCGATTGCCATAGCCACTATAATCATCATAGCCGTTACTATCGCATTGCTTTTTTTATTTTTTTAATTAACCTTGCTTTAATTATACCATTTTTCACTAAATAAAAAAGCTATCACTGGTGGAGATAGCTTTTTGTTAGGGTGGGATTTAATATTGCGCGCCAAGATTAATGCCGGAAAAATAATATTTCATGATGCGTTGATAATCCCAGTTGTAATCGCTGCCCGCTAGCTTGAGCGAGCCATTGGCAATGAGGCCGACCATGTGATTGCCTTCGGCTTCCAGGGTAGCAGTGTCCTTGGTGGGGTGTTTTCCATAGGGATCAGAAACGGACTTGCACCATGGATAGTCCTTGGAACCCCAACGTTCTTCAAAGCTGCGCGTCCGACCGTTCGACCAAGAAGAATATGGAGTGAGAGCGGTTTCGGAGCCATAGGTGGCAATCACGCCTTGGGTCACTCCGGCATTGGTTTTGATGTTGGGATGGGCGATTTCCCACTCATAGCCATAGTACAATTGTGAACCTGTATCAGAACGGATTTTGAAGCCGTAAGGAGCATATTTAGTGGCGTAATCAATATACCACTGGCCGTAGGTGCGGAAGATGGTGGTCATCACTTTGGTGTGTTCCGCTGGTCCGGTGCCGGTGGTTTCTCCCATGCCCCAGACATAGTGCTCCAGGGGAAGAGTGTTGATGACCCAGATTTGTGTGACGGTGTCGGAGGTGCCGGCAATGATGTTGGCTCCTCGATAGTAGCGCACTGTGATTTTGTCGCGATATTGATCAAAGGAGGAATTGGGACGATGAACGTTGAAAACGAGAGTGGAATTGTTGCCATCTGCGGCATCAAAGGTGACCGCCGTGTTAATCAGTTTGTCAGCTATGGAGTTGTATACTTTGAGATTACCATCAGCGTCATAGGTAACTTTGGTTTTTGTGGCACCATCGATTTGCGCTAGGATGACATTATCTTTATCTTTAATGTTATAGGTTTTATTAGCATCAATTTCAAAAGAATCAGCTTGAATATCTTCCTTGCTATAATACCAAAGACCGACGGCTATTTGTGGTCCAGTTGATCCTTGGATTAAGATATCGCGCTCCGCTTCACTGGCGGTATAGAAATGATGTTGTTTTTTGTCAGACCAAAAGCGAAAAACCGGAACGGTGCCGCTGACCTGGGTGGTATTTACGTAATAAGCGATGCCTTCATAGTGCCAGACATTGCTGGGATAGCTTGCGATGACATGGTTTTTCTCTTCTTCGCTGGCGGTGTAAAAATGGCCTTGCTTTTGATCGGACCAAAAGCGGTAGACGGGGACTGTGCCAAGGGCCTGGGCGGTGTTTACGTAATAAGCAATTCCTTCATAGCTCCAGACATTGCTGGGATAGCTTGCGATGACATGGTTTTTCTCTTCTTCACTGGCGGTGTAAAAATGACCTTGCTTTTGATCGGACCAAAAACGATAGAGTGGCACTGCCCCATCTGTTTGTGTCGGAAATGTATACCAAGCCACTCCTTCAAGCCCCCAGTCACTAGCTGCCAGTGTTTTTTCCGGGATAATTGAAATCAACAAAAGGCATAGCAGTAGAAAAAAGATTGTTTGAATTTTTTGTTTCATATGCCTGATTATAGCACAAAATGCATAAAGCGGGAATACATAAAAAGCTATCCAATTACAGATAGCTTTCTAGTCAATTGATTCTTGCTAATTCGTCGGCACGTACCACGCAATCCCTTCATATTTCCAAGAGTGGTCATTAGTGATGATGGAATCTTTTTCGGCAACACTGGATGTGAAGAAATGTCCTTGTTTTTTGTCAGACCAAAAGCGATAGACCGCCGTGGTGTTGGGTTGTTCGCTGGCATAGGCGTAGTAGGCAATGCTTTCATATTTCCAAGAGGGGTCATTGGCAATCACATAATTTTTTTCATCTGCGCTGGCAGTGTAGAAATGATGTTGTTTCTTTCCACTCCAAAAACGATAGATAGGCATGGCGTTTGTTGTTTGACTGCTGAAAGCGCCATAAGCTATGCCTTCATATTTCCAAGACGAATCACCGGCTATAATGCCATTTGCTTCCGCTGCGCTTTGTGTGAAGAAGTGTCCTTGTTTGGCATTAGACCAAAAGCGATAAATATTACAATTGCTCCCGGTGCACGCATCCAGTCGCACATCAACAATAGAAAAAGAAGCATCACTTTGCAGCGTAAACGGCAAATTATTTGGATTTTGAATCGCCATTCTGTAGTCATTACCGTTAGTCAGGGAGGTGGAAATAGTCCATGTATACTGGCCTGTATTAGGCACTTCTAGGGCAAGCGCGGGGCTATATGCCCAACCGCATATTTGCTTTCCGGTAATATTATTTAAAGAACAATTATTCCCTTTGTAAAGAATAATATTTATTTTGTCTGAAGCTATTTTTTCTGTTGACCAGGTGATTTCATGGGCTTCACCTTTTTTCCAAATTTCACCGCCGTTGGGTGAAATCATAATGGTGTTTGCTTGGACATTGTTTGAATAGGCTGAAAAAAAGAGGCTGAAAAAAACTAACCACAGCAAGTTTTTTGTTTTTTTGTTCATAGTTTTATTAATTAAATTATGCTTTAATTATACCACTTTTCACCAAATAAAAAAAAGATATCTTTAAACGGATAGCTTTTTTTAATGGGTTAATTTTTCCTAATTCGTCGGTACATACCACGCAACACTTTCATATTTCCAGACGTTCAAAGGATAATTGGCGATGATATAGTTTTTTTCATTTTCACTGGCCGTGTAAAAATGGCCTTGCTTGGTGTCTGACCAGAAGCGGTAGATAGGAGTGGTGTTGGATTGGGGTGAGTTAAATGCATAGTAGGCAATCCCTTCGTATTTCCACACGTTTGTTGGATAGGTGGAAATTACATAGTTTTTCTCATCTTCTGATGCAGTGTAGAAATGATGTTGTTTTGTGTCAGACCAAAACCGATAGACTGGTGTTGTGCCGGAAATTTGATCTGCATAGGCATTAAAACCCACGCCCTCGTAGTGCCAAACATTATCAGGATAATTGGCGATGATATAGTCTTTTTCTGTGGTCGAAGCTGTAAAAAAATGACCTTGCTTGGTGTCTGACCAAAACCGATATACCGGGCTAGAACAATTTCCACTCGGAATCGTCGCACTTTGCATATTGGCAAGCGCCGCGTTGGCGTTGAGCCGGCGACCGCAAGTGATTTTGCCAGAGAGAGCGGTTTTGTGATCACTGCTGGCCAGAAGCGTGTTGCGCACAGTGGTGATGGAAGCGGAGGGATTTTGCGACCACAACAGTCCCACGGTGCCGGCTACTTGTGGCGTGGCAAAGGAGGTTCCGTCTCCAATATAATAATCATCCGGCGCAGAGAGGGTGAGTAAGCCAATAATGTTCTCTCCTGGAGCGGCCAGGTCCACGCTGGTGGCGTTGTAGTTGGAAAATGAGGCCAATGTGTCATTTTGGGTGGAAGCCCCTACGCAAATCACGTTGCTTGACGTGTAGGCGCAGGGATATTGCGGAGTGGCGCCCACGTCCACGCTGTCATTGCCGGACGCCGCCACCACGATTCCGGGAAAAGCATCAATGGCGT
>JBAZXY010000014.1:0-17381 GCA_041659585.1 Parcubacteria group bacterium
ACGCCGGCGTTATTCAGACCCAGCCAATATTTTTTGCCTGCTTCCAATTTGGCAAAAAGAGGCATGAATTTGGTTCCGCTTTGGATATCTTTGGCGGGAAAAGTTTTCACTGCGATTTTCTGCGGAGCAATGAGTTGAGTTTTCTCATTGAATTCGCGGATCTCCACTGCATATTCTCCCGCCCCGCCATCCCCTTTCTTGGTGAGAAAAAAAGTCACCCCCACCAAATCACTGGCTTGCGGAGAAAAAATCTGCCCGATGAGTGTGCCGGGTTGCGCCAAAGCATCGGAATTTTCCGGATGTAAAGCTTGCTGCTCGCCCAATCTTGCCGGCTGGTTGTTGCCGAAACTAGTCATTTTTATAGCTGACAAATCACTCGTCTTTTCCACTGCCAATGGCAACAGTTGCACGTCATCCAAAAAAACCGTACCTGTTTCCGAAGCAGCAGCTGTCAGCACCAAGTCTGAGGCGTCCAACGGAGAGCGGAAATTATATTCATAATAACGAAATTGATTGGTAGGACTGGCCACCACCCCCACTGCCGCCACTGGAGCAGTTTCGGTGGCATTAGCTAGAGCGATTTGAAAATGACCGTCCTGAGCGCTGGAAATCCACAAGCCCAGTTTGTAATATTTATTTTTTTGCGCCAACAGATAGTTGCTCAAGCGCACCGACTTGTCTTGGCCAATGCCCCACTTTATTTGCAGACTGCTTTTGCCCAAATGAAATTGGTCTTTCGCCAAAACCACACCAGCATTCTTGCTGATGACTTTTTTGGCTGATCCATAGGTCGCTGTTTCAAAGCCGGCGTCACTGGTTCCATCCAATTCCTGAGCTTTGTCTTTTTGCGGCAACCCGATGACCAGGCCATTTTTTTCCTGGCTGGTCGGTTGCTGTTCCGCCGCCATAGGCGCAGGGGCTTTTTCCAACTTATCTGCCCGCCACAAATACAACCCCTCCCAGAAGATAACCCCTAAAAGAAAAAGACCCAGTGCATAGAAAATCATGTCTCGAGTGCCTTTCTTTTCGGCGGAAAAAAATTCCTGCCACATTGCTTTTAGTTTCTCCATATGATTATAATTTTTTACTATTATTTATTGAACTTGCCACCCCCTAGAGGCAACTATCTACACTACCAGAAAAAGATGCTGCTGTCAAGGGAGTTTTTCTACCCATTTCTCGTGTTGATGGCTTCTTTTTTCCTCTTCTCCGCCAAAGAAAAAATGGACACGCCGAGTGTCCATTTTTTTCAAAGTTGATTGGCAATTGTTATTAGCGCGTGTTTCTTCGACGATCCACTTCGCTCAGATATTTCTTGCGCAAACGCACACTTTTCGGAGTCACTTCCAAATATTCATCGGCGGAAATGATTTCCAAGCCGGTTTCAATGGTGATCGGTTTGGGAGGCGCCAGTTGCAAGGCATCATCCGCTCCGGAAGAACGCATATTGGAAAGTTGCTTGCCTTTGATCGGATTAACCGACATATCTTGTCCTTTGGAGGTGTTGCCAATCACCATGCCTTCATACACTTCGGTGGCTGGAGCGATATACAAAGTACCGCGATCTTGCAAATTTGCCAAAGAGAAGCCCAAAGCTTTGCCGCTGGCCATGGAAATCATGGAGCCGGAAGCACGCCGTTGGATGTCGCCGACATAATCCTTGAAACCAATCACGCGGGAAGACATAATTCCTTCGCCTTTCGTGTCGATGACAAATTCCCCCCGATAACCCAACAGTCCTCGTGTCGGACCTTCAAACACCAAGCGCGTTTGGCCATTGGTTTGCTTCATATTGGTCATGATGGATTTTCTGCGGCCTAATTTATCAATAATCGTCCCGGAAAAAGCATCCGGCACATCAATTGTCACCTCTTCAAACGGTTCCAATTTTTGCCCCTCCTCTTCCTTGATGATTACTTGCGGCTGGGAAACTTGCAATTCATAGCCCTCTCGACGCATGTTCTCGAGCAAGATAGCTACATGCAATTCTCCTCGGCCATAGACTTTGTAGTGATCGCCTTCAAAGTCAATGTGCAATCCGACGTTAATTTCCAATTCCTTTTCTAAACGTTCTCGAATTTGTTTGTTAGTGACAAACTTGCCTTCCCGTCCGGCAAAAGGTGAATCATTAACAATGAAGTTGAGGGAAATTGTCGGCTCATCAATGTGAATAGCCGGCAAAGCAGCTTGCGTGTCATTTTCACACACTGTCTCTCCGATAAAAATATCTGCTAGACCTGCAAACATCACAATGTCTCCGGCTACCGCTTCGGTCACTTCTTTTCGTTCGGTACCATTGAAAGTATAGAGCTTGGTGATGCGACCGGTGCGTGATTCTCCAGTCGGCTTTTTCACTGTCACAGTCTGACCATCTTTAATTGTCCCCTCATAGACTCTGGCCACCGCCATGCGTCCCAAGAAATTGTCATAGCCCAGGTTGAAAGTTTGCATGCTGAGGGGTGCGCTCACATCAGCGTCAGCACATTTTACCTTGGCAATAATAGTTTCCAAAAGTGGAGTCAGGTCATGCCCCTCATCATCCAAATGTAATTTAGCAATACCTTCTCGGCCAATCGCATAGACCACCGGAAAATCCAATTGCTCGTCATTAGCTCCTAAATCTAAAAATAATTCAAAAACTTCTTCCTGCACAATGTCCGGCTGAGCTGCTGGCTTGTCAATCTTGTTGATTACCACAATCGGCTTCAATCCCAACTCCAAAGATTTCTTCAATACAAATCTGGTTTGCGGCATCGGTCCTTCCTGCGCATCTACCACTAGCACTACACTATCAATCGAACGCAACACACGCTCCACTTCAGAACCGAAATCGGCATGTCCGGGAGTGTCCACAATATTCACTTTGGTGTCTTTATAAAAAATAGAAGTGTTTTTGGCATAAATGGTGATACCTCGTTCTTTTTCCAAGGTATTGGAATCCATACTGACAGTTTCATCTGTCACCATTCCGGTTTGACGCAAGATAGCGTCGGTTAAAGTTGTTTTGCCATGATCTACGTGAGCGATAATGGCGATGTTTCTGATTTCCATAGTGTTTCTTGTCTTCTTAAAGCTGATTAAGAGGACTTTTTTGGTTTATAAGTTAATTGGGAACAAAAAAAACTGCCGTTACCCAGCAGAACTAAAGTAGACTTATCTTAAATAATTTTTCAAGCGAAACTTTTTAATTTTCGGCGAAACGCAGTTAAAAATTCTGATGAATACCCTAGTATTTGAAAAATTTTTAACCAGTTGTAGCCAAAATTTGAAAGTTTTTAGCGAAAATACTATTTAAGATAAGTCTACGAAATCTACTTCCAAAAGTATATGCCTTTTCCTGAATTTTGTCAACAAAAAACCGCACTCCTCGAAAGAAAAGTGCGGCTTGTGAGTCTTGCTTCAATGATGAAGCAAGACTCACTGTTATAATGGGACAGGTATAGCTATACATGCCTCCTGGTGTCTTCTGCCATTACTCAATCTCGGATCCGAGTAATAGATACAAGTAACTCGCACGCTCATCCCTATTTCAGGATTTATTTTGGATCCCCACAAGGCAATTTTGACTGAGACATTGGGAATGTTTACTACTCCAACCATCCCTTGATTTCCTTTCGGGGCTATTCCAATTGTGGCGATTACATTTTCGCCACCGAGAATTCTTTCCGTAAAACTATCTGCTTCTCCTTGATAGCCCTTCAACTCAGAATTCTGGGCAACTTTTATTGCTTCCTCACTACCTATTACTTCCTTGCTACCCCTGCAACCACCGAGAAATACCAGAGATACCAGCATCATCAACGCGCAAACCATTTTCTTAGACATTATATTCTCCTTTGCCCGATGTAGTCGGTGCCGCCGTTTGGAATGTTTATTGTGATGTAACTTTACATATACATAAAACAAAATACCACGGTGATTAAGGAAACAACGGCACTGCCCGCCATCCCATAGAACATAGCGGCGGAACGAAGGTTAAGCCTTCCATGCAAACTGATGGCGACCTGAAATACAAAAAAAATTAGCCACATTACAATGGAAACATTTTCTGAACTTTTTAACTGCCACATTTTTATGGGCTGTGGCAACATTGCCACAATATTCAGATACATGCCTATGTCAAAAATCCATTTCAAAAGCCCTTTAAATAAGTCCATCATCCCCTCCCCAAAATATAATTTAATAGGATATTCTATTATTAAACAACTAACAATTATAGCAGTTTTACAGCCAAAAGTCAATGCCTGGTCATTTTTTGGCTTGTTTGACGTACAAAGTGGTTATATGATTACTAGGGATTAGTATTTATATCAGTTAAGACCGCCCCACAAACATAACCCTCAAAAATGCGAATAAAAAAAGCCGTCTGACCCAGACAGCTTTTTTATTTCGCAGAAACTATTTCTTATTCGTGTTGATGCCAAAGACTTTATACAAAGCACAAAAACCGGTAGCCGCAGTAACTAGAGCCACAATGCCCGCCACATACAAAACTACGGTGAAGCTGTTTGCTCCCAGCCCAAAGGCTAAAGCAATCAAAATTAGACCCACTACTAGTCGGATAATCCGATCCAGACCGCTTTCATTTCTGGCCATAGGGTTATAAAATTAGTTGAATTATTTTTCCTCTGTTTTAATTTCGTTGGTTTTTTTGAATTTCACTACGTAGGTCGGTTCATATTTGTTACTGTATTCATCCACCACCTCCACCGTTTTGCCATCCATCAGACTAGTCATGGCAATGTCATTCAATAGCTCTTCATTGGCCGATACTTCACTCTTGAGATCCTCGAATCTTTCATAGGATTTCCCCATAGAATTTTGCACCTTGAGCTCGATTTGTTTTTTCTTGTCGCGCAATTCCTTGGCTTTTTCCACGATGTCCGCATAATCGTCAGTTTGCGCCAGAGCATCTTTATACATCTCCCGGATGCCTTTCATCTCTTTTTTCATTTCACGGATTTCATTGAAAACGGTTTGCATGTCTTGCATAGTATTTATTTTAATAGATTAGTAATAGACCAGTTGCGTGATCGGTCCATTGAATAATTTTACCACACTTTTAGGGTTAGGAAAATACTGACCCTCCTCGCCCGCCCCAAATACAAGCCAAGACCTTAGCCGCTCTAGGGCGACCAAGGTCTTTTCTTCATGATTATTCCTCCCGCTGCCCGGCATAGGTCCCCGCGGCGTAACCGGTGCTCCAGCATACTTGTAGGTTATAACCCCCAGTAGGACCATCTAGGTTCAAGATTTCTCCCGCCAAAAAAAGATTGCTCACCAGGCGCGATTGCATGGTTTTGGAATCTACTTCTCGCGTATCCACTCCGCCACTAGTGACAATGGCCTGGCCATAGCCAGTTGTGCCATCGGCGGTCAAGCGCAAATCCTTGAGCAGTTCCACTAGCTTTTGGCGTTCTTCGCGCGTCACAAAATTTATCTTTTTGCGCGAGTCAATGCTGGATAAAGTGACAACCAAAGGAATCATTTTTTGCGGCAACAATTCCGGCAAATAATTAATAAAATCCTTATTGCTATTCTCCTTGAAATCACGTTGCAAGCGTGCGTCCAATTGTTCATGATTGAGCGCCGGCTTGAGATCCAGGGAAACAATCACTTCTCCGTGCGCCATTAGCTCGGTCAACTTCTTGCTGATATCCAGCACAATCGGACCCGTCAAACCAAAATGCGTAAACATCATTTCTCCAAAGCGGGAGTCTTGTTTTTTTCCATTTTGCAATAATGTAATAGTCACATTTTTTAAACTCAAACCTTGCGCCTCCTTAACCCAAGGCTCTTTGATTTTCACCGGCACCAAAGCGGGGGCGGTGGCAATGATAGTGTGTCCGCAATCTTGCGCCCACTGATAACCATCCCCGATTGAACCGGTTGTGGGATAGGATTTCCCTCCGGTGCATAAAATAAATTTATCGGCATAGATCCGGCGCACTGGTAAAAGTGCTTGTTTTTCCTCTGAAATATAGCCTTTTTCTCCAATTCTTACACTAGTGATTTTCTTGCCTGCGACTAGCGCCTGGATATCAAAGCCCGCTACCGGAGCATCGTAGATTATTTCCACCTTATTTTTAGCTAAATATCTTTTTAGCACTTGCAGAACATCCTGCGCCTGATCCGACACCGGAAATACTCGCCCCCCTCGCTCCACTTTCGTGGCCACTTGCCGCTCTTCGAAAAACCGGATCACTTCTTCCGGCCCAAAAGTCGCCAGCGAAGAAAAAAGAAACTTTCCATTGGCGCCAAATTTCTTAATCATTTCTTTATCATTAAATTCTGCTTGGGTAATATTGCACCTCCCCTTGCCGGTAATGAGCAATTTCTTGCCTAGGGTGGCGTTTTTTTCCAACAAAGCCACGCGCGCACCTAATTCAGCTGCCCGACCTGCTGCAATCATTCCGGTGGGTCCACCACCGATCACCACTACATCATACTTCTCCTGATTATTTTCTGAAACTAAATTCATTTTTTCTAAACTTACTATTTTTAATCATTAACGTTATTGCATCATATTTCCTTGCTGCAATTTGTTATGCAACAAGTCTATCACTCTAGCACAGACTCTCTCAAAAATCAAACAAAAAAGCCTCGCTTGCGCAAGGCTTTTTTTGATCGACTAGATTTTTGATACGTTTACAGCGTTTTGTCCTTTCGGGCTTTCGCTGATATCGAATTGAACGTTGTCGCCTTCTTTCAGGTCATTGAATTGCACGTCTTGCAATTCTTTTGCATGGAAGAAAAGATCCTTATCACTGCCTTCGATAGCAATGAATCCAAATCCACGATCGGTCAATCTTTTGATTGTTCCTTGTGCCATTTTGATATAGTACAAATTAATTAAATACACATACCGCAATGCAAAGGAAGTTCGACTACGCTACTTGCTGCACGCTACTGTGATAAATTTAGTGTAGCATACTCTCTAGCTCTTGTAAAGGGTTTTATTTTTCCAAATCCAATATTTCATCAATATGCACCTGTTCCACGAATTCTGCCACATGCGAAACTAAAATCATCGCTCCTTGATATTCGTCTAGGGCCTTGGCAATAACGGGCAAATGGCGAAAGTTAATATGATTGGTCGGCTCATCCAGAATAAGCAATCCTGGCTCTAACAAGGCTAATTGTGCAAAAGCCACTAAGCCTTTTTGTCCCTCGGAGAGCGTGCCAATTTTAGCATTGATAGTTTCTTTGGTTAATAAAAAACCTGAGGCCACACTGCGCATATGTTCTTCATCCTGTGACCGCATCGCAGAAAATAGCGCTTCCCGCACAGTATCTTCAAAATTCAAAGTGGAGAAATCTTGGCGATAATAACCCACACGCACACCTTCTGCAATCTGCGCCCCTGGAGCTTTTCCTAGGGCCAAAGACTCAATGAGCGTGCTTTTTCCGATGCCATTTGGTCCTTCAATTAAAAGATGCTGCTTTTTCTTTAGGGAAATATTGGCTTTTTTCTCTACTAATTCATGATTTTGCATCACAGAAAAAGAAGAGATGTGTAAAATCTCCCCATTCAGGTCCGCCTGAGCAGGAATGGTGAAAGCCCGAATCGCTTTATCCTCCTTGCGCACGGCCACCTTGGAATCCTCCATTTCTTGAGCCTTGTCGCGCATCTTCTTCGCTACCAACCGCATCCCTCCTCCTTTATTAGCGAAGAAGTTGGCCTTGTCCTTATTGGCTTGAATCTCCTTTTCATATTGCGCATTCTTACGCTCATCTTTTTCAATACGTGTCGCGATTTCTGCCACTACCACATAATAATCTCCGATATATTGATCCACTTTACGCGTAAATACATCCAAGTACAATACGCCATCGGTAAACATATTTAAGAAATCTGCATCATGGGAAATCACAATACATGTTTTATGATAGCTCATCAGGAACTGCGTCAGGTGTTCAATCCCCGCCTTATCCAAGTTATTAGTCGGCTCATCTAAAATAAGCATATCCGGATCTTGAATCAAAGCGGAAGCCAATAATAACCGGGCTTGTTGTCCACCCGAAAAATCATTAATCAATCTATCATGCGGCGCTTTCAAATTCACCACTTCTAATACGTCATCAATCAAGCGATCAATATCATATTTCTTTTCCGTAAAGCAGTTTTCAAAAAATTCCCGCATCGTCCAGGACATTTGCTCGCGCGGAATCACTTGCTTGGCATAGGCAATTGTCATATCTGGATCCACAAAAATAGATCCATCATCAGCCTTCAGTTCTCCAGTAATAAGATTGAGAATCGTACTCTTTCCCGCGCCATTCTGCCCCATCAAGGTGATCTTTGTGCCATGGCGCAAAGCGAAAGAAGCCTCATCTAAAATAGGCTTGCCATAACCATATTCAAAAGAAACTTTATTAAAACGTACTGCAACATTGTCTTTAGCCATAATTAGTATAATTTTTAAACAAATAATAGTGAGCCTATATCATACCTTATATTTTATCTATTGTGAAGAGCCTTTTCTTTTTAGTCTTTATTTTTCTTTATATTAGCCCTATTTTCTCCTTGACAAAATATAAAAAATATGCTAGGATAGCCAGTTAACTTGATTAACCGCCGTAATTAATATGTCTAATTTAACTCATTCCAATTATATGAAAAAACTATTCTTTACCGCTTTATTACTCCTTAGCACTGGTTTTACTAGTGCCCAAGCCGCCACGACCGTAACTTTCGGCTCTAGCGCAAAAATGTTTGCCCCCAATTGCTTCTGTAAAGAAGACGTGGTGCCTTACCATTTAGCCACTTACTGCGGAGCAAAAAATAGTTGCAATGGAGAGACTGGCACCCAAACAATCAATGTAGCTGAAGGCAGATATAAAGTGCAAGTAAATGTGGGTAGCCTGACCGATTCTCAAAAATATGAAGTGGTTATAGTGAATATTAACGGCCAAGATTATACTGTGCCGGATCTAGGCGGAAATAAAACTTCCACTGGCACAGCTACTTACAATCTTGGAACACTCAATCTTTCTGGCAATGTCACCTTTAAAGCGCATCATAAATATGCCAATATTTTTACCGGTAAATGGTATGCAGAAAACTACACCCAAATTGGTTCCGGCGATGCCATGGAAAGTATTATCATTGATTCCGTCACTCTTCAAGCAGAAGCGCCAGCGCCAATTAATGGAACTTGTGGAAATAGAACTGCTACTTACCCAGCTACCACAACTAACTGGCTGACTAACTCTAGCTTCTGCAGCACTGGCACAGTTTCACCAGCTAATCCCATCTTCCCTGCTCAAGGAGCCACTACTGACTGGACTTGTGTTGGAAGCAATGGAGGATCAACAGCCACTTGTCATGCCACTCGAGGAAGTGTCGTGCCAACTCCAACACCAACCCCAACACCAACACCCGAACCAGAAGAAGAAAACCATGAATGCAAAGGAGAAATTGGTAATTACATTTGGCTAGATTCTAATGGCGATGGCCAGCAAGATGAAAGTGAACAGGGCCTAGCAGGCATACGAGTAAAACTTACTAATCTTACTAATGATGATACTAGCACCCTCTACACCACTAAAAACGGTAAGTATGAATTCCATGATCTTTGCGAAGGAAAATATGTGGTGAACGTGAAAGAAAAAGACGTGGAACAATATACGCAGACCTATGATCCCGATGGAACAAAGAACAATAAGACCGATGTTAAATTAGATAGCGATCGTGACTCTCATATGAAAGCTGACTTCGGCTATAAAGGAAAACGAGTGGCACCGGCTACCGGCAGCGGTAATCTAGCTATCTATCTAGCAGCCTTAATAACCCTTATTGCCATGTCGACTTATATTCGTGTCCGAGCGAGAAAACTAGCCCAGCAAAAATAAGCCCCCTCTCTAATCTACTTTTATTTTAAAATTTCCCTTCCTCATACAACTAGATTCGTCTAGGTCTGGTGGCGGAAGGGATTTTTTATAAAATTTTATGAACCATAATTTAGTGAAAAGATTCTACATCCTATTGGCCTTTCTAGCTCTTTTTGCAACCATCTTCTATTTTATTAATTTTGACATGGGTGGTTTCATAAAATTTATTTGTGGCTCTACCAAATCGTCTTCGCAAGAACAATATGGTATTCCCAATGCTTGGCTAGAAAAATACCACCTTCAACTCCAGCAAAAAAACGACCTGCAACAAGATTTGGATAATGACGGCTTAGTGCTAGCTGATGAATATAGCTACGATACCAATCCTCAAGAGCCTGACACAGACAAAGATGGTTATCCGGATGGTGAAGAAGTCAGTAATGGCTACAATCCCACTGGAGCAGGAAAAATGGACCGAGACAAGGATGGTTTGCCGGACGCATGGGAACAAGGCCATGACTTGAGCCTCACTACCAACGATTATGCACTGGATCCAGATGGTGACAGTCTGCCTAATTATTTGGAATTGCGCCATGGCACTAATCCGCAAAAAGCGGATACAGACGGAGATGGCTTTGGCGATTCAGATGAAATTAGGCATGGCTATGACCCTAGCGCGCCAGGTACCGCCCGGCCCAGCTATCAAATCACCATCAACAAAATCAATGTCCAAGCACCTCTTATTTGGTCCACTAGCATGCTAGAAGCAGATCTGCAGGCAGATCTTAAAAAAGGCGTAGTACGCTATCCCCAAACAGGCATTCCAGGACAAGCCGGCAATATGGTAGCTACCGGACATAGCAGCAACTATATTTGGGTGGAGGGAAGGTATAATTACATCTTTAAAGATTTGAATAACCTACAAGCGGGCGATGAAATCGTGGTAACCGCTACCCAAGCCAATGATAAAGCGCTGATATATAAATATATGGTGACTACCAAAGAAGTGGTTAATCCCGATGACCAGCGCATATTTGAAGAAACGCCCAAGCAAAGTCTGACTATCGCTACCTGCTGGCCACTCAATACTAATTGGAAAAGACTAATGCTTAAAGCCGAACAAACGAACTAGCCCCAGAAAAACCATCTCGCAAGCGCGGGATGGTTTTTTATTTTTTTCTTGACACAGAGATAGTTAATTGATAAACTATTTAGATATTAATTTATTCTCTTTTGTCTTATGCCAAATAAAAAAACTCCCTCTCCCGTAGAACCGATTATCTGTCTAGCCCATCGCTTGGAGGCCATCGCTAATAAATATGTTTTTCAGCCGATGGGCTTTTCCTCTGTCAGCATGAAAATCCTAAAAGCTTTGCAACTCCATTCCTCCCTATCCCCCAGTGACTTGATTACCATAACCAGTTCAACCAAGTCCAATATTAGTCAACGCCTCAATTTTTTGGAAAAAGAAGGCTACTTAAAAAGAAATTCCGCCAGTGTTTCTAGCGACCAGCGCAAAATCAACATTCAACTCACTCGCCTAGGCGAAAAAAAGTTGCTTGAAATCGAAAAAAGATTTAATAAAGCGCGTATCTCTTTTGCGCAAAAGCTCACTGCCAAAGAAATTGAACAACACAGACTCTTTATACAAAAAATAAACACTATTTTAGATTCTGAAGAAAATGAGCTAGAGAAATTATTTAAGAATTAATCCCATTCAATCTTATGCACAAGAAAAAAATTATCGGATCCATCTTGGCAGTCATAGCAATCTTTGCCATGACAGCAAAATTTTCCCAGCATAAACCAGCCATGGTTGAAGAAAAACCCACCCCGCCACAAAGTGTGTCTGTTCAGTCTGCCTTTGAAAGTAAAACTCTAGTTACGGAAGTTAGCTATCCAGCTACTGTTATCGGGGACCAAGAAATCAATGTGACAGCTAAATCTGCTGGCACAGTTTCCGTTGCGACACATGGCCTTGGCGACAAAGTTTCTGTTGGAACCTTACTGGCTCGCATAGATGACACAGGCAATGTTTTACCGCCAGCTTATAAAGATTTTCAAAGCGCCCAAGTGCAGCAATCACAACTCTCCACAGAACAAGCCCAGGAATCTCTCGCTATGGCCCAGAAAAATTACAAAAATTTAAAAAAGGCCTATGATGACCAGAAAAATGATTCTTCACTCGCCAAAACAGTTAGCAAGGCCCAAGTCGATAACGCGAAAGGACAAATTGATATCGCTGAACTACAACTGACCAGCACCAAAATCAGCCTCAAAAGCACACTAGACAATCATTTAGTCACCAGTCCCATCACCGGAATTGTGACTCGCAGAGCGGTAGCTGTTGGCGATTCCGTTTCCGTAGGACAACTCATTGCCACCATCAGCAAATCATCCAATATCAAAATCCAATTCTATGTCGACCAAAATCAAAGAAATGCTCTTGCAAGCGGTCAAGAAATTTCAGCCCTTGGTGCTGACGGCAATTTATTGCCCCTCAAAATTTCCGGTATTGCTGTGGCAGCCGACCAGATAACTAAACGCTTTTTAATCGAAGCTTTCCCCAGCAATTCCTCAGGCACACCCCTCCTGGCCGGAACAATTCTGACGGTAATGCTTAAAAATGATTTAACGCCTCGGAATAGCGATAATTTAATCCTACCTCTTTCTGCCATCAATGTCGGTCAAAATGAAAGCTCCATTTTCATTGCGGACAATGGCAGAGCCAAAAAAGTTCCCGTTACCATCGCAAGTGTCACCGGTGAAACTGCCGAAGTTTCCGCCACTCTATCGCCAACGACGCTTATTATTACTGATGGCAGCAAATTAGTGCACGACGGAGAAGCCATTTCCATAAATCAATAATCACCAAATTTATGTCACAACCAAATCCAGTTACTCCGACACAAACCACTGACTCCGCTTATTTGGATAAATTGGAATTCCGGCCGGAGTTGCGAAAAACTTGGCTGAATTTTTTCGTTTCCAATTTTCGCGTAGTAGTTTTATTGATCATACTGATTTCCGCCTGGGGCGTGTTTTCTTTCTACCAATTGCCTCGAGAATCCAATCCGGAAGTAAAAATAGCCACGGCCATCATCACCGATGTCTACCCCGGCGCAGCTCCCTCCGACATGGAAGAACTCGTCACTAAAAAAATTGAAGCTGATATTTCGGGTGTGAGCGGCATCAATAAAATCACCTCCACTTCCGCCAATTCCTTCTCAACTATCGTAGTAGAATTTGATGCCAATCAAAATGTCGATGATGCGGTCAGAAAATTGCGCGATCAGTTAGCCACTATCCGCAATGATATTCCAGCGGAAGCCAATGATCCTCAAATCAAACAAATCTCCCTGGATGATACGCCGATTGTGACTTATGCTTTCGTGGGTCCTTATGATGGTTTCACCATGCGCACGTATGTCGACAACATCAAGGATGAGTTGGTAAAAATCCCTGGCATCCGCGAAGTTAATGTTTCTGGCGGTGATGAAACAGAATTTGAGGTAGCTTATGATCCGCAAAAATTGGCCCTCTATAACATCTCCCTCGACCAAGCAAATGGAGCCATTGCCAGCACTAATCGAGCTATTCCAGCTGGAAATTTCGAGGGGAACAAATTCAATTATCCCGTCCGTTCCGACGCACGTTTTTTTGATGCCCAGACATTAGGAGATATCCCCATTATACACACCTCCCCTGGCGCAATTGTCTACTTGAAAGATATCGCCACCGTCCAAGAAAAAGCGATTAAAAAAACTATCTACTCGAGATTTTCTCTCCATGGTAATGCTTCCCAAAATGCCGTTACTTTGCAAGTGATAAAAAGAAGTGGGGGGTCTATCATTGATACCGTCGCTACTGCTCGCCTGAAAATTGATGCTCTGCTGCAAACATTTCCTCAAGGAATCACTTATGATGACACTGTTAATCAAGCAACGCGCATCGACAAGGATTTCAAACAACTGACGCACGACTTTTTGTTGACGCTTCTTTTGGTGATGGGCATTCTATTTTTGATTGTCGGTCTCAAGGAAGCTTTTGTAGCAGGCATTGCAATTCCCTTGGTATTTTTCATTACATTTGGGGTGATGCAACTCACCGGCATATCACTGAATTTCCTATCTATCTTTGCTCTACTTCTTTCCTTGGGACTGCTAGTGGATGATGCGATTGTGGTAGTCAGCGCCACTAAACAATATATGAAAACTGGCAAATATACTCCCGAAGAAGCAGTATTGTTAGTGCTTAATGATTTTAAAGTCGTTTTGCTTTCCACCACCCTAGCCACGGTGTGGGCTTTTCTACCTCTCCTTTTTGCCTCAGGAATGATTGGACAATTTATTAAATCCATTCCTATTACTGTATCCGTCACACTCATCTCTTCCTTGCTTGTAGCGCTTATGATAAACCACCCACTGGCTGCCGTACTGGAAAGAATTCGACTGACTAAAAAGTTTTTCTGGTTAATGCTATTTTCACTTCTCACCGTAGGACTAGTTGCAATCACCCGGCACACACTCTGGGGCTATATTTTTGCGACTATTTCCGTTGTAACTATAGTTTGGCTAATTCAATGGTATTTTTCCCATGGCCGAGAAAAACTGGAACAAAACTTCGTACTAACCAGAAAAGAATGGGCCGATGATACTGTTATTAAACAAAAATTGTTCCACCAAGGTGATCGCGATAATGCCACTTTTGCCAGCAAGCTGATTCACGGCATTATTCATTTTGATCGCATACTGCCTTGGTATGAGCAATATTTGCGCCTAGTCACCCGCACGCCCAAGCGCAGAATCATCACCTTGCTTTCCACTTTAGCCTTATTTATTTTTGCTATCGCCCTACCCATTACAGGCATTGTCAAATCAGAATTCTTCCCCGCCTCTGACGGAGATGTGCTTTATGTCAGCCTGCTTGGTCCAGCCGGACTCACCCTAGATCAAACCGATGCGATCACGCATCAAATCGAAGAGCGCTTGCTCCAAAATCCTAATATTATAAACTTCTCCACTATCGTGGGCAACCCGGGACAAAATGGCAGTCTTGGTGGCGGTGGAACAGACAATGCCAATACCGCGTCCATCACCATCAAGTTGATTGCTCAAGAAGATCGAACCATTAAAGCCTACGATATTGCCCAAGCTATTCGCGATAGCATAGATGATATTCAAGGAGCTACTATCACGGTAGCCGCCCCACGTGGCGGACCACCCTCAGGCAGCGCTTTTCAAGCGCAGATAGCGGGTGACGATTTGCAAACTCTCGACAAAATTGCCAATGACCTCCAACTGATAATTGATGCAATTCCCGGCACCATCAACAGCACCACCTCACTTAAAGATGCACCAGCCGAATATACCTTCGCACTTGATGATGCTAAGATGGAATTATATGATTTAAATGCCCTTACTGTAGGCTTGACTCTTCGCAGCGCCATTTCAGGCACCACTGTTTCCACTGTAATCCGAGGCAACAAAACCATTGATGTCATCGCCCGTTTCGACAAAAACAAGATTCCTACACTGGAGTCTATCCAAAATTTGCAAATTCTCAATAATAAAAAACAACCTGTCTTTCTCAAGGACGTGGCTGCAATTAAGTTGATGCCATCAGTGGATGCCATTAAGCGTATTGATCAAAAAAGAACCGTCCTGCTTACAGCTGATGTAGTCGGAACAACCAGCTCGACGCAAGTAGTGCAAGCCTTTCAAAATCAGCTGGCAAAAAATTATATCTTGCCAGCTGGTTACGCCATCAGCTATGGCGGAGAAAACGAACAAAATGCCGAGTCAGTGCTTTCCATTATTCGTGCGATGGCTATCGCCGCCATCTTAATCATTTCGACACTGGTAATCCAATTCAACTCCTTCAGAAAAGCCCTTATAGTGCTCGTTACATTGCCGTTGGCTCTTATCGGAGTGTTTATTGGCATGGCTCTGCTTGGAGTAACTTTGAGCTTTCCAGGACTAATCGGCATCTTGGCACTCTTTGGCATCGTGGTGAAAAATGCTATTATTCTTATCGATAAAATCAATCTCAATATCGCAACCGGAATTCCTTTTGAAGCGGCGATTATTGATGCTGGCAAATCCCGACTGGAAGCTATCTTCATCACTTCGATTGTGACTATTGCCGGCATCATTCCCGTGACACTTTCCAACGCCACTTGGACCGCTCTAGGTTCAGCAGTGATCTTCGGTCTCTCTATCTCGTCCTTTTTCACCTTGTTTATTGTCCCCACTCTCTATATGACTATTATAAAAAAGGAGGATAACTTCTAGATCTATCTCTGTTTATTAGCCACTTAATACCGCTTGGAAAAGATTGATGCTCAAGGCAGAGCAAATCAACTGAACAAAAATTTATTCCTAAAAAAATAATAGCCCCCAACAAGCTTTGCTTGCTGGGGGCCTTATATTATCCTGTTTTCTTCTCTTTTTAAATGGCATGCTATGCACTCCATTCCTTGCAACTCGATGTAATGCCCTTCAATTTGACATTCCCGCTCGGTGCTTTTACAAATCTGATGGCCGCACTTTATGCATACCATCTTTTTGAGACAATGCTCATCACATTTTATTTGATTAGACATCATCATGATGCCACCCTATACCAAAGGAATGTTGATGGTAAACATAGTCCCTTGCCGCCATCCGCTTTTTACAGAGATGGTGCCATTGAATTCTTCCTCAACCACTTTTTTACAGAAATACAGGCCGATACCTTCCCCACTTTCATTCTTAGTGGAAAATTCTTTGTCAAAAATTCCTTCAGTTGAAGTCATTCCGATGCCATTATCAATAACTTTTAATTCAAGCATCTCGCCACAAACTGTAACGATAGTCCCCAAAGAAATCTTTTGTCCCATAAAATCAGCTTTGTCATTCAATGCGTCCGAAGCATTATTAAAGAGATTCATTAACACCCGCACAAGATCCAAGCCATTTTTTTTAATGACAATAGGCTCATCTGGAATTTCTCTGTAAACATACACTGACTCCATACTCTTTATCCGGCTTATTTCCAACGCCTGGTCTAAAAGCATGTTTAGACTTTGATTATCCATGTCCAGCCCGTTCCCAACATTTCGCTGGAGGATGGATTTATCAGTGCTTTTGCTTTGAATGGTTTTACCGGCCACCAAGGCAGCTTTTTGAATAATCCTTAAGCTTTCTCCGAGCTCATCATATTCCCCTTTTTCAAACCTGTACGCGGCTACCTTTGTATTGGTAATCACGCCTGTCATAATGTTTCTTACATCATGTACCATTCCTCGAAGCCCCTCCTTCTTCACTTCTTTGATGCTCTCACTGGCCTTATTGGCTGTGTTGCTGATGATTCTAATGAGAGTCATCAAAGCATCTTTATAGTCATCGCCTTTTCCAATACCGACCTTCTCCAAGAGCTTTTCCGCCCGCCTTGATCCCTCGTTAATCGTTACCACTCTCTGATACAGTCCTCTCAAAAACAATTCCAGATCAAATTCCGTTGACATTGCATAAGATTCTGCTCCACTCATAATATACCTCTTTTTT
>JBAZXY010000015.1:0-17312 GCA_041659585.1 Parcubacteria group bacterium
AGATGATACAATTACACTTGCTTTTGTAATCAGAATAGATTACAATTGTAATCAGAATATAATATACTATGGATATATTTAAGATAACAAAATCGCAGACAAGAAAAGCCATTTTTGAGCTATATTTTTCGCATCCGGAAAAAAAATATTACCTGCGAGAATTGGAAAGAATGTTGCATCAGCCTGTTCAAAATGTCAGGAGGGAATTGATGGCTTTGGAAAAAAGTGGCATATTTCAGCGGGAAAAAATGGGTAACCAGGTCTACTATCAGCTGAACATGCAGTCGCCGATTTTCAGTGAGCTGAAGAGTATTGTTTCAAAAACGATAGGAGTAGAAAGTGAATTGAAAAGAGTATTGACGGATATGGACCAGCTAAAAAGTGCTTTTATTTTTGGCTCTTTTGCGCACGGAACAGAGGACGCACTGTCTGACATTGATCTGATGCTGGTGGGAGAAGTTGATGAACATGATTTGATTGAAAAAATATCCGCGCTTGAGGCAAAAATTGAACGAGAAATAAATTACCATATTTTTGGCGAAGCTGATTTCAAAAAGAGACTAGAGGATGGCGATGCTTTTATAAAAGGCATTCTATCAAAACCAACTATATTTTTAAAAGGAAAAACAGACATTATTTGATCTATGGAGCAGGGTTGGCAATTTCTCAGACAGAGGCAAAAAATGCCATCTCATCCGCCACGGCATTATTGGGGGAGATAGAAAAAATCATAGGAGAAAAGAGTCCGCAAAGAAAGTTGGGGTTATAAGAAATTTATCTTGGAAAATCACTTTTGACAAGAGTTATCAAGATTTCAAGGCGATTTTAGAAAAACAATCGTCTATCAATCGTCTATAATACGTCTATTTTTCATAGGACTACGAGAGAGGGGTGGTTTAGATGCAAAATGCATCTCCTAACAGCATTAATATACAATAAAAGTGCTGTTAGAACAGCAAAATTAGGTACTAAAACTGCTGTTTGCAATTAAAAAATAATGAAAAAACCTTGCGTGATTCTTGCGTGATTCTTGCGTGATTATTAAAAATCATGTATCATACGAGTATGCTAAAACCACAGTATAAGCTCAACAATAAAATACTCAAAAACCTGACTGATGTGGCGGAAGCCAAGGGGATTATCGAAAAAGCCAGGCTTCTTCCCAAACACGAACTGCGACTCAAGCGTCAGGCTATGATAAGGATGTCCCACAGCTCCACCGCGATTGAGGGGAATATTTTGGATATTCGTCAGGTTGGGGATTTGTATGAGAACAAAAAAATAGATGCTCCAAACCGTGACGTCTATGAAGTTCAAAATTATCTGAAGGCTTTGCGATATATTGAAAAAGTAGTTAAAGGTAAAAAGCCGATTACTGAAAAGGTGTTACTCAAAATCCACGCATTGGTTACCAATAAAACCCTGCCCGAAGAGCAGTCCGGTCATTTCCGCAAGGGCTCGGTCTATGTTGTGAAGCGAAGGCTTGGATTTAAAGACGAAATAATATATGCAGGACCCGATGCCGCAGTTGTCCCTCATCTTTGCCAGGACTTGATTGCGTGGATAAATAAAAGCGAGGCAGAAGAAACAAATCCGGTGATAGTGGCTGGAATTGCCCACCTGGAATTGGCTGCCATTCATCCATTCAGTGATGGAAATGGGAGGACTGCCAGGGCGATGGCAACTCTTATTCTATACAAGCGAGGCTACGATTTTCGCCAGTTGTTTGCCTTGGAAGACTATTACAATAAGGATCTCCCGAGTTACTATGCGGCCATAAATACTGGCAAGAGTTATGCCAAAAGAAAGACTGATTCCACAATATGGCTGGAATATTTCGTTGAAGGATTCAGGGAGGAAATTATGAATGTTAAAAATCAGGTGACGACTTTGGCACTCAGGAAAGTCAATAAGGATGTGGAAAGCCAGGTCTATCTTACAGAAAAACAGCAACAACTGCTAGATTTTATGGATAACTTGGGCAGGATGACAGTTGCGGATGTTATTGATATCTTGAAATGTCCCCAGAGAACAGCTCAACTGGAACTTCAGAAATTGAAGAAATTAGGAATCATCATACAAATTGGCAAGGGCCCCTCCACCAGTTATGTTTTGAAAAATTGAAACTTATCAAGATTTTAAAAAAATAGTGAAGAAATATGCCTAATCCACTGGTGTCAGTTATTGTGCCGACTAAGAATTCCGAAAAATTTCTGGAGAAGTGTTTGGCGTCGGTGAAGGCGCAGTCCTATGGGAATTTGGAAATCATTGTGGTGGACAACAACTCCACCGACAGGACCAAGGAAATCGCACAAGAGTTTTCAAAAAAGTTTACCCAGTTAAATGTGAAACTATTCAACCGGGGGCCGGAAAGAAGCGCACAGAGAAATTTTGGCGTCGAAAATGCAGAAGGGGAGCTTGTGGCGATCATTGATAGCGATATGGAGCTTTCTGAAAAAGTGATTGCGAGTTGTGTAGCGAGGGTGCAATCCTCCACAGATGTTGTTGGAATCATTATCCCTGAAGAATCTGTGGGTGAGGGATTTTGGGCGGAGTGTAAGAAGTTAGAAAGGAGTTTCTATGTGGGTGTGGATTGGATGGAAGCGGCCAGGTTTTTCAAAAAGGTTGTATATGAGAAGGTTGGAGGGTATAATGAGGAAATGGTCAGTGGGGAGGATTGGGACTTGTCGCAGCGCATCAATGCTCTGGGAAAGATGGATAGGATATCTGACTTTATCCGCCACAATGAAGGCACAATCAGTCTTTGGAAAACAATCCAGAAGAAATTCTATTATGCTGGAAAATTTTCCACATATAAAGATACTAATTCGAATCGAGAAAAAATTGCCAAGCAAACTGGAATTATCAATCGCTACAGGCTATTTTTCTCACAGCCTAAAAAGCTTTTTAAAGATCCTATTATCGGACTAGGAATGCTTTTTATGAAAACATGCGAGTTTGGATTTGGGGGGGTGGGTTATTTAATTGTAAAAATATTGAAATGAGAAATATAATTAATGAAAAACCATCCGAAAAACTTACTGGTAGGATACTTGCTTGTGCTAATTTTGTAGATGATCGTGATATAGCTGAAAAAAAAATTTTGGATATTGGATGTGGTTATGGGTGGTGTGAGATAAATTTTCTTAATAGGGGTGCCAAAGAGATTACTGGAATGGATATATCGGAGAATGATTTAGAGACAATACGAAAAAATGTAAAAAGTGAGAAAGCTAATTTTGTTGTTTCTGGCGCAACTGATTTGCCCTTTAAAGATGAATATTTTAATACGGTTGTTTCTTGGGATGTTATAGAGCATATTCCAAAAGGAACAGAATATAAAATGTTTTCAGATGTCTGTCGGGTGCTAAAGTCAGGAGGATACTTTTATCTATCTACTCCATACACATCTTTCTTTTCAAATATTATGGATCCTGCTTGGTGGATTGCAGGTCATAGACATTACTCTGAGAAAGAACTGACGAGCTATGCAAAAAACAATAAGTTTGAAGTTATTAGTGTGGAAACTAGGGGGAATTGGTGGGTTTTATTTTCTATTTTAAATATGTATATAGCAAAGTGGATTTTTAGAAGAAAGCCATTTTTTGAGGATGAATTGAGGAAAAGAGAAGATGCTGAGTATGTAAAAAATAATGGGATTGTGAATATATTTGTTAAGTTAAGAAAAAAAGATGATTAAAAAATACCTTGAGAATCTATATGTAAAAGCGGTAAACTTGAATCACAAAAATATATCAGACTTATTGGAGCGAAATGAGAATGCTGAATTCATTGATCTTGGTTGTGATGATGGTGTCCTATCTTTAGAAATGGCAAATAAAATTGGTACTAATAATATTTGTGGAGTGGAGATAGTTCCTGAAAGAATAAGGCTTTCACAAGAGAAAGGAATATTGGTAAAGAATTTTGATTTGAATGAAAATTTTGATTTTGAAGATGGCTTTTTTGATATTATCCACGCAAATCAGGTTATTGAGCACTTGAATAATTCAGATAATTTTATTTCAGAAATATATCGTATATTGAAGCCAGGGGGATATGCGATCATAAGTACTGAAAATGCAAGTAGTTGGTGTAATATCTTTGCCAGTATAATGGGATGGCAAATATTTTCTCTTACTAATTTTTCCAATAAAAAACAGGGAATAGGAAATCCATTTGCCTTGCATCGTGGAGGTGGGGCTAGTCTATCCTCTTGGAATCATGTAAGAATTTATAATATTAGAGGACTAAAAGAATATCTTGAAGCATTTGGTTTTAAGATTGAAGAAATTAAAGGTGCTGGCTATTTTCCATTACCAGCTTTATTTGGAAATCTTGATAAGACACATTGTCATTTTATGACATTTAAAATTAAAAAATAGTTAAAACATATAGGATAAAACATTATTTCTGAAAATTATGAAAATTTTTCATTTAGAATTTGCAAAAATAGGCAGTGGACTTAGCGGGGGAGAAAAGTGCATGCTAGAAGTTATTAAGTATCTAAAATCAAGAGAGGTAAAGAATATTATTTTAACTACAGATAATGGTCGAAAAACCTATGAAGATCTAGGCTTAGTCGAGGATGTTTTTTTGGAATACATAATAATTACATCTGAGTGGTCAGAAAAGAAATTCTATCCTTTTATTTCATATGTAATAAGATTTTTTTATTTTACAAAAATTAAAAATATTATTCTAAAAAAAGTAAATAGCAATAGCGATGTTCTTATCTGCCACTCAGATTTTTTCCCTAATACATTGTTTGCATTATTCGTGTCTAAGCTATTTAAAAGGAAATTTTATTGGTTTCATATGTTAGCACCGGATATTTTTAAGGGTTTTGAGGGTCATTTTACCAATAAATTTCATTTTCCATCTCCCAGCGTTATTCATTATAAATTAAATCAAATACTGTTTAAGCTTGCTGCTAGACAAGGTGTTGTAATTACAAATAGTCCATATTATAAAGATTTATTTCACGAAAATGTTTATAATATAAATAAATACAGCGGAGTAAAAACAGTCGACTTGGATAGTGGGGGAAAAAAATATGACCTTGCTTTTCTTGGTCGTTTTCATGCACAAAAAGGTTTATTTGAAATTCCAAAAATATTAAAAATATTAAAGCAGTACAAACCAGATATTAGTTTGGTTATTATGGGTGGTGGAGATAAGAAGATTGAGAAAAAATTTTTGAAAAAAATAACAGAAGCTGGCTTGGATGAAAATATAGACTATGTTGGCTTTATTAGCTCTGATAAAAAATTTGACTATTTAAGACAATCCAAGGTCTTTATTTTCCCTAGTTACTATGAAAGCTTTGGTCAAGTAGCTCTGGAAGCAATGGCGAATGGATTGCCAGTGATTGCTTATGATCTTCCAGTTTTTTCGGTTTTTGAGAAAGGTATGGCAAAAGTTCCTATTCTTGATAATGAAAAATTTGCCAATGAAATCATTAAATCTTTAAATAATTTGGATAGTTTATCTATAGAGGCAAAAGAGTATGCAATGACATTTTCATGGGATAAAACGGGTGAGGAAATTTATAATCTAATTTTAAATAAGTAGTATGGCAAAAAACACACTAGAGGTATCAAGCTCTATATATTCTGTAAAAAATAATACTAATGGATATATTGATAATATTATTGAGCCAAGAATTTATATTGTTTCCAGATGGATTGGAGAAAATAAAAAAATACTTGATGTCGGATGCTATAATGGGGTATACGCAAAGGTATTTCTTGATAATAAAAATGATGTATATGGAATAGACGCGAGCAGTGACGCTGTTGCAGAAGCAAGCAAGCACGGCATAAAGGCAATTGTTGCTAATCTTGAAGAAAGATTTCCTTTTGATGACGAAACATTTGATGTTGTTCATGCAGGTGAAGTCATAGAGCATCTATATGATACAGATATTTTTGTTTCTGAGTGTAATAGGGTACTGAAGAGAAATGGTACCTTTATTGTCACAACGCCAAATACACTATCCTTAGCTAGAAGAATTTTGTATTTATTTGGAAATGGTAAATTTTTTGAAGCTTCTAATACATTTTCAGCTGAAGAGAGGTCAGTGGGACACATAAGATTTTTTACTAAAAAATTACTAAAAAATTTTATTGAAGCTAATGGTTTTAAAATGAATAAATTTACATCAGATTATGTTAATTTGCCATTATTTAGATCTAATTTTTTAGCGAAGATTGTCCCAACTTTTGGTAGGATTTTAATTATGCAATTTTTTAAAAAATGAAAAACATAATCCCTTTTTTAAGATATGTGTATGTTGAAATATGTCTTTTTTTATTGATAGTGATAGCTTTTATTTTTAGGGGTTTTATTGCTAGTAGCGATGCTGCCAGCTCTTGGTTTTCTCCATTTTATAACTTGAAAGAAATATTTTTTGTCTGGAGTACTTACAATATACCTGGATCTTCCATTCCAAATAGTTTTACATCTTTTTTCTTGAGATTATACTACTCAATTTTTGATTCGATGATTCATAATCCGGAATTTGTGCAAAAAGCGTCATGGATTGTTTTTTTTGAGGTTGCAGCATTTGTCACGTTTCATTTTGTAAATAAATACTACTTACATAATAAATGGTATAGCTTATTTGCAACATTATTTGTCTTGTTTAATCCCATATCGCAATATTTCTTATGGGGAAAGCAACACTGGGCATATTATTTAGTGCCAATATATTTTATTTGTTCAGTTTTATATAAGAAATATTTCGATTCTGGAAATATGATGTATCTGTATGGAATAAGTTTTATTAGTTTTTTTTGTGGATTTGCATTCAATCAACCAGCTTACTTTGCAACACTTGCTTTATTTATAGCATGTATTTTTCTATGGAATTTTTCACAGTTAAATAATAGATGTAAAATCATTGTTGATCATTTTAAGTTTTTAAGTTTTTCTTTATTGATTAATGCGGTTTATTTTGTACCTATGTTTTTTGGTGGATATGATAAAATACAAGCTGTAAAAGCTAATTATGCTGGTGGCGATGCGTTTCCAATATTAAGAGATTTACAGCATGTAAATTTTTTCTACTCATTTATTAACATAACAAAAGGTTATGGTAAGTTTTATTCTTTAAATCATGGTGTATTGATTGGTTGGACAATATTTTATTTATTAATAATATATTTTGTTTTTATTGGCAAGAAATTTTTTAATAAAAGAGATAAAGAATATTTACTTATCTTATTTATTTTTTTATTGGCATTGATTTTTTTAAACAAGGGGATAACCGAACCTTGGCCAAATTTCTCTAAGTATATATATTCCTTTGATATAATGTACATCTTTCGAGATTTTAAGGATAAGATGGCATTGGGATATTCGTTAGTATTGTCTATTTTTTATATTTATTTATTTAAGATTGATATAAGATTATTTAAAATGTTTCTTGTTGTTATTTCAATAATGGTCTACGTAACATTTTTAAATAACACTTGGTTTACGCCAGGATTAATTTATTCAAATAATTTAAATTATTTGAAAGAGGCTAATTTTTCAACATTGGGTGCATCAAGAATATTAAACTTGCCATTAGTCAATTATTCATTTTTTTATACTAATTCTCCAAATTACTCTGGAAATAGTCCATTAAAAAATATTTTTCATCAGGATGTTTTATATACGACAAATTTGCAGAATAATGATATAAAAAAACTAAAATTAATGCTGGAGTCAGGAGCAATAGATGAAGAATTGATGCAATCTTATCTGCAAAAGTATAATGTGGAATACATACTTAATAATAAAAATTCTTTTGTAAAAGAAGATAAAAATCCTTATGCTTATGATTATTCTCGTCTTCAAAGTCTAAATTTTTTAGAGATGGTTCAAGACACTGATAAATTTCAAGTATATAAGTACGATAATTATAAACCAAGAATATATGGTAGCGACGTATCTTTTCAAAAAATAAGTCCTATTGAATACAGGATATTTGTAAAAAATGTAGATAGCGTAAGTGAAATAACATTTCTAGAATCTTTTAGTAAAGGTTGGAATTTGTATTTAAAAAAGAATCCTTCAAGCGGTTGGTGTGCTCCAGTGGCTTATTCTGATGCAAATAGTACAACTACTTGTGAAGAAAATAAGGATTTTATGTTTTCTGTTTTACCAATTGGAGATACGAATCCCTCGATTTTTTTTGGGGAGAATAAATTCATTAATAAGCAGACCGGTAATGATGATTATTTTAATAAGTGGGATATATCTAAGGAATTCATAGAAGAAAACTTTGACAATAATTTTTATCATATTAATCCTGATGGATCAATTGATATTGAGTTAGTTTTATATTTTAAGCCACAAATATATTTCTATTTAGGCCTTCTCATCTCCGGCACCACGCTGTTAACTTGTTTGGGCTATCTGTTCTATATCTGGAAGGGCCGCTGGCTCCTCGCCACCCTCACCAGCCTAAAATCAAGTCTTCATAACGGTTCTCTTTAGGAAATACCGGACAAGGTGGGGGAGCAGTTTCACTACAAACTGAATGACTTTTTGAACGGCTGGTATGTCGACCCGCAAGCGCTGTGCCAAAGCGACACCGCGGCCTGCACCCGCAACGCCGACGGTTCCGTGGACCTGGAAATGACTCTCGAATTCTTCCCCCAGCGCTGGTTCTATTTGGGTCTTATTATTTCGAGCACCACTCTTCTCGCATGTCTAGCCTATCTCTTATACATCTGGAAAGCCCCCTGGCTCCGAACACGCCTCACCCAGCTCCTCACCCGCCTAAAAACTACTCTTCCTAAAGGTTCCCTTTAGGAAAGAACATCAAGAAAGAACAAGGCAAGCCAAACCCTCCTAAAGGTTCCCTTTAGGAAAAACCCCTCCGCCAGAAAGCCCCGCGCCAACACCTCACAACCCGCATAAACATTGAGTTTCCTAAAGGCTCCCTTTAGGAAGAAAAAAAGCAAAAAACATCTTGCCAGGATTATCTATTAGTGATATGCTAACACTATAAATAAAATGTATCCCGTTAAATTTAACTGGGTAAAAACAGTTGTGTAAAAAATAGGAAAATATTAGCTATTGTCAACAAGAGAAATGATAGAAAAAGTCCTACTAAAGGCAATAATAGAGATAAAATGCTTTATGTAAATAAATATTGACAATAAATACTAATTTGATGTAAACTATATTTAGCAATCAAATATTAAGTAGATAATATATGCCAAATATTGAAAAAAAGGAAAAAATCATAAAGTTTTTGCAAGATCAAATTTCACAAGCCGATTTTAGAGCTGAAGCTTATATTTTTGATGAAAATAGAAAAGTAAGACCAAAAAGAAATATTTATGTAAAACTAAATAAATATTTATCAGACTTTTTTGAACGCAAGTCTGCCGCCAGATGGATTGTGCTAACTGGCTTGCGAGGTGCTGGAAAGACAACTGTCCTGTCACAGCTTTATTATGAGAAAAAAAAACTAGATGTGCGGAGGTTATATTTATCGGTGGATCACATTGTTCAAATCTTGGGCGTTAGTCTTAATGACGTGCTGGAGGTCTATGAAGATTTGATGGGCATGGCAATGGAGAGATTAGATAAGCCACTCTTCCTGTTTCTGGATGAAATTCAATATGATGAGAAATGGGCGATTACGCTGAAAAGTTTGTATGATAGGACGAGTAATGTTTTTATTTTCGCCACTGGATCTTCGGCGCTAGCTCTTAATACAAATCCTGATATCGCACGGCGGGCCATATTTGAAAAATTGTTTCCACTTAGCTTCACGGAATATATAAAAATTAAAACAGGTAAACAGGAAGATAAGCGTCTTTGTAGTGAGGTGCGGGATATAATCTTTAATTCAGTTTCTGCGCAAGAAGTCTTTGATGGTCTCAGTAAAATAGAAGATAAGATAAATGCATATTGGTTGGATATTGAAAGGATGGAGATTGAACGATATATGAAATATGGGTCGCTTCCTTTCATGGTTTCATTAAATAATGAATCTTTGGTATATGATCAGATAAATAAAACATTGGATAGGATAATAAATAGCGATGTGGCTAGAACTGGCCAATTCAATTCCGAGACAGTTTCAAAAATCCCATCAATTCTTTATGCCACTGCCGATATGGATCAAGTGGGCTATGCTAAGTTAGCAGTAATATTTGATATTAGTAGGCCAAAAATAATGGAAATTTTCAGCGCATTAGAAAAAACTGAAACACTAATAAGGGTCTATCCGCATGGCTCCCATTTAAATCAAGTGAAGAAGCCTTCCAAATACCTGTTTGCTTCGCCGGCCTTTAGATCTATGTATTATAATTTTATTGGAAATGTGATTTCACAGGAAAATTATATGGGGAAGTTATTGGAGGATACGGTTGGGATGTACTTGAGTAGGTTTATTTTTAAAAAAATAAATACTTCTTTGACCTATGATAACGCTCAGGGTGGCGCGGATTTTATTTTAGGATTCGCAAAAGATAGAATAATAATAGAGGTTGGTATGGGAAATAAGGGGGTTCGGCAAGTTGTTCAAACAGCTGGAAAGGTAAATGCAAAATACGGGATTGTGATATCAAAAAGTAGCTTGAGTATTTTTGAGGAAGAAAATACTATTCAGATACCCTTAAATTATTTTCTGCTTGTTTAAGAATCAATCTTGCTTATTCCTATGACATGGAACTCACCCTCGAATTCTTCCCTCAACGCTGGTTCTATCTCGGCCTGCTCATTTCGAGCACTACTCTTTTAGCATGTCTAGCCTATCTTGTATATGTCTGGAAGGGCTCCTGGCTCCTCCAATACCTCACCACACTCACCACCCGCCTAAAATCGACTCTTCCTAAAGGTTCCCTTTAGGAAAGAAAATCTACCCCTCCCACCCCCAACAAACCCCTGACAGTGGAGCTTACTAAAGGTTCCCTTTAGGAAGAAAAATCTTGACAAGACTACTTTATAGTGTTAGTATATCACTATAAATAAAAAATAAGTAAAATAATTTAGTATGAAAATATTGAAAACAATTACGAGAAAAGAACTTATTAATTTCTATCTTGTTTCAGATAGAAATAAAAAGAACAAACCGATTCCAGATGGAATCGATCCATTAATGTGGGATGACCCAAATAAATTAGATGAATGGTTGGGAAAATTTGAATATAAGACAGGTGTTATCACTGGATTTAGGCAATGGGCGTATGTTCAGATTTCAAAGGAAGATTTTTTGGATTCAGCAATTTCTGATTCGATACCTCAATTCAAAAATAAAGGTCAAAGGTTGAGAGATTTGGTTGGCACAAAAGAATTTCTAGCATGGAAGCCCAAAGATTCATTGCCTATATGGTATGACTCGCTATCAAAGGGCGTATTTGATGAAAAATTTGCAATTATAGTGCGTCCTGCTTGTGAAAGTGAAAAAAGGCAAGGGGCTAAGTTTTATATTGAGGATGGAAGCGGAAGATCTATTTGTTATCTTAGAAGTATTTTAAAGATTGGTAAAGAATCAAAGATGACTGGGTATATCGGTTTTGATCCTGACCCAATGAGTAATTTCTTGCAAGAAAAATTGGATGGGGAATTTTCTAGAGAAAATCGTGATAAATATTTGAAAATTGAAAATATATTAAGCCAATAGTATTAAGGATGTGAAAACAAAAATCTAATCGAGGGCTCTCTTTAGATGGGGCGACCACGCCGTTCTATTTGGCCATGAGCGAGTCTTTCCATCCGCAATGGCAGTTGCAATTGAACAATGGGAAAGTGAATGGACTGCTGGCTTCTTGGGCGCCCTGGGTGCGACCGGACAAGGTGGGGGAGCAGTTCCACTACAAACTGAATGACTTTTTGAACGGCTGGTATGTCGACCCGCAAGCGCTGTGCCAAAACGACACCACGGCCTGCACCCGCAACGCCGATGGCTCCGTGGACCTGGAAATGACCCTCGAATTCTTCCCCCAACGCTGGTTCTACCTCGGCCTGATCATCTCCACCACCACTCTTTTGTCATGCCTTAGCTACCTTCTCTATATCTGGAAAGGCCGCTGGCTAGCAATCGCCGTTGCCCGCCTAAGAGCTACTATCTTGCCAAAAAAATAAAGAAGTGTTACCATATCACTATAAGCAATGAAAATATTTTGAAAAACAAATAATTAGTGAAAGTAGTATTGTGGAAAACATAAATTCGCAAATTGTCATATACAAAGATCATGATGGGCATATTAAAATCGATGTTCGTTTTGACGGTGACGCAGTGTGGTTGACTCAAGATACTATTGCAACATTATATAACAAAGGGCGATCAACAATTACTGAACATATTCAAAATATTTTTCAGGAGAGTGAATTAGCTCTAGATTCAGTATGTCGGGAATTCCGACGAACTGGTACTGATGGCAAGAAATATTTTACAAGATGCAGGCAAAATTTCCCATGAGTTGATGAAGGAAATTGCGGAGAAGAAGTTTGATGAATATAAAAAAGTGGAAGCAAAACAGGATGTTGATTTTGATGAAGTGGCGTTGAGAGTGATTGAAAATGCAATAGATGACAGAAAGAGTGATAAATAAGGATTTATTATGTCATCCTCCTGGCTTGCATCAGCTGCCTTCTCTATATCTGGAAGGGGAGTTGGTTGCGACAACGATTTATAGCGGTCGCGAACAAATTCAGAAAGTGAGGTTGGGACAAAATGTCACGCTTTGAAAACAAGGACACGGGAGCATCGTTGACAAGATCTATGGAATAGTGTAAACTATAGGTAAGAATAAATCATACCTTTAGACGATAAAATACTATGGATGGATTTTTACTAAAAATATATAGTGCTACGCAAACAGTCTTTACTAGTCGGGAAATTGCCATGCTTACCGGTGAGAAGAAGGCAGATAATCTCAAGGCAAAGCTTTCCTACTATGTGAAGCAAGGGGATTTGGTGCGTCTGCGCAGAGGTCTTTTCGCTCGCAATCAGAAATTTGATGTCAAAGAGTGTGCAGTGCGAATTTGCACCCCGGCCTATATCAGTCTAGAAACAGTGCTGGCTGAAGAGGGGGTTATTTTTCAATATTATGCTTCAATTTTTGTCACCAGCTATCTTTCGCGAGATATTGTTTGTGCGCAATCCCTGATTTCCTATAAGAAAATAAAAGACGAAATCCTCTTGAATCAAAAAGGCTTGGTGAATAAAGGGACCTATTTGCAAGCTACGAAGGAGCGGGCATTCCTGGACCGATTATATCTGAGCGGAGATTATCATTTTGATAATCTGCAGAGCATGGATTGGGAGAAGTGTTTTGAATTGGTGACTATCTATGGAAAAAAATCATTGACCCAAAAACTTAACCAATATTATAAAAAATATGCTCAACAAAAATAAGCACAAACTAGTGATGACCCAGATTGTTAAGGATATTTATGCGGATATTTCAATTTCATCCCTTCTGGGATTCAAGGGGGGCACAGCAGCCTATTTTTTCTATGCGTTGCCGAGATTTTCCGTGGATCTTGATTTTGACCTATTGGAAGATTCAGATGAGAATAGGAGTTTGGTATTTGAAAAAATAGAAAAGATTTTGCTGAAGTATGGAGAGATAAAAGATAGTCAGAAAAAGTTTTCCACTATATTTTTCGCTCTCTCCTATGGGGCAGGGGAGCATCAAATAAAGGTGGAAGTGAATACCCGAAAAACAGGAGCGCACTATGGCATGCAAAGTTACTTCGGTATTCCGGTGCTTGTGGTTACAAAAGCTTCTATGTTTGCTGGAAAACTGATGGCGTTGACCGGCAGAAAGATTTTCGCCGCGCGTGATTTATATGATACCTATTTTTTCTTGAAGCAAGGTTGGGATATGGAAAGAGATGTTTTTGTGGCCTATGGCGAAAAGTCTGTTAAGGACTATTTAGGCAAATGCATTACACTGGTGGAGAATGTTCCGACTAATAAAATGTTAGTTGGATTAGGTGAGTTGGTCGATGAAAAAGAAAAAACCTTTGTGCGTAATAAACTCAAGGAAGAGGTTCTGTTTTTGTTGAAAGTTTACCGGGACAATGAAAAATAATTTTCTTAATAGAGCTGGAGTATAAAGCATTATGGAACAATTTTTGAAAAAATATTACAGCGCTATTTTTTTCGCAGTGGCGCTGCTGCTGCTTAGCCCAACTTTGCAAGGCGGCTACATTTTTCTGCTGGATTGGACCGTGACTCCTGTGGTCACTTGGGCGGACATCCGGTGGGGAAGTGATCCCGTGACCACGATCGGGGTGCGCTTGGCGTCGATGTTGATTTCTTTCGCCGTGTGGCAACGCTTGTTCCTGCTGGGGATTGTTTTCTTGTTGGGTTTGGCGGGATTTCGCTTGGCGAGGCGCACGGGCAACGTCTATGCGCAATATTTCGCCGGCTTGCTGTTGATTTTCAATCCTTTTATCTATGCGCGCTTGGCGGAACAACCCGGCATTGCGGCGGGCAGCGCCGCTTTGTTCTGGTCGGCCGTCTATCTGTTGGAATATTTGGAAGAAGTGCGAATGAAGAAATTGTTTTGGGCGGCTGGCTGCGCCGGTCTGGCGGTGGCTTTTTTTCCGCACAGTCTTTTCTTGGTCGCGTTGCTCGTGTCGGTGCTGTTGCTGTTTGATTATGGGCGCCGGCGAAACTTGCTGTTTTTAGGAAAAAGTTTTTTCATGCTCGGCGCAGGAGTGTTGCTCCTGAATGCCAATTGGATGGCTGGTTCTTTCTTGAGTCAAAACACTTCTCGTGCTCTCGCAGTCGCCGGTTTTACCGCTCAAGATGCGCAAGCCTTTGCCACCCGCGCCATCGGCGGTGATTCGGTCTATTTCACTGTCTTGGCTTTGCAGGGCTATTGGGGAGAATATCAAGACCGCTTTATCTCGGTGGAAGACAATCCTTTGTGGGAAGTGGCTTTCTTGCTGATACTGCTCTTGGCCGGTTGGGGTATTGGGAAGACGTGGAAAAAAAGTTTACCCACTCGCGCTTTGGTGGTGGTGTTCGGATTGGCTTGGATGCTGGCAATTGGGGTGACTTCACCCATTTTTGCGCCAGTAAGTCTGTGGCTCTATGACCACGTGCCGTTCTATCTGGGCTTGCGCGAGCCGCAAAAATGGGTGGCGCTGCTGGTGCTGGCCTATGCCTATTGGGGGAGTTGGGGAGTGAAATATTTGTTAGCTTGGAAAGGCAGTGCTAATCATCGAAAAATAGTAGGAATTTTTTGTATAGCTTTGCCAGTCGTTTTTTCTTTCTCGATGTTGTCTGGTTTGCATGCGCATTTGACGCCGCACCAGTTTCCGGCAGAGTGGCAGGCAGCGAAAAACTATTTGATAGCCAATCCCATCTCGGGAAAAATTTTGTTTTTGCCGTGGCATCAATATGCCCAGTTGGATTTCGCCGACAAGAATGTGGTGGTGCCGGCGCAAGCTTTTTTTGGACCTCAAATAGTGCAAGGCAACAACACCGAATTTGGCGAGGTCTATTCCCATGCGCTGGACGCATCCACTTTGACGATTGAAAAATATGTTAGCAGAAAAGATTATCCGGCGCAAAATATTCCGCGTGCTGATTTTTCCAAAGACATGCAATCATTGGGCATTGACCGTGTGCTGCTGGCCAAAACGGAAGACTGGCAAGACTACGCCTGGCTTGATAGAATAGGCATAGAAAAAGTTTTAGAAAATGATAAGCTGATTATCTATAAATTATAAAATGAACAGGATAGATTTAAAAATAAAATGGCTGCAATTGCATCTGCTCCGCTTGCAATTTGCAAAAAGGCTGAAGCGGGCGTGGACACGAAATCCTCGATTGCGCAGGTGGCTGGCTGCATGTTGGGTGGCGGGTGTTTTTCTGGCCCAGCAAAACTTTGATTTTACGCTCCTTGGCACGCTGATTTTGCTCTATTTCGGTCTGTCTTTGGTATGGCGGATTTCCAGTCGCATTTCTGCGGCGCTGGCGTTGGTTTTTTTGGCGAGTTGTCCGGTGCTTCTGATGCTGGGACAGGACGCCCTGGCGGAAACCATGGCCGTGCAAGCCTACTATCTGCTCGTGGTGACCGTGGTGCTGCAACTGGTGGAATTGAAGCAGGGCACAGCAGTGGGACAAGGGGAGCAAGTTGTGTGGAAAAAGATGCTTGCAGGAAAGAATTGGTTGGGAGAAAAAATGCCGCAAATGGAGCGGATGATTCTAGAGAGGATAAATGGGATGGGAAAATTGCTTGGAAAAAAAGAACGGCCATTGGCTTCCAAAGCAAATTCCCACAAGGCTCCTGAGAAAAAAATAACCCAGCCGCAGAAAAAGAAAATAGCCTATATTTTGTTAGGAGCTTTTTTGCTGTTGGAAATGCTGGTGGTGTTTTTTTCTTGGTCAGTAATTACGGGCGTCTTTTGCTATCTCTGGGTATTGGCCACGCTCTTTCCGAAACAAATGTGGAAAGTTTTGTTCATTCTTGGAATTATTTTGGCAATACTTTCCATAGCTGCTCTAGCATCGGCGCAAAAAGAATGGATGAGCACTTTTTATGTTTGGTTACTAGGAGTGCTGGGGTTACTTGCTTGGACGGCAGCAGCACAGCTTTTCAGGCAAAGGGATAAAAAAAGATGGCTTGACTTATTTAATAAAAAATGATACACTAAATAGGTAATAGATGGAGTGTCTATTATTTAATAAAAAAACCTTTATTTAAAAGAAAATATATGAAAAAAATTCTAACCATCTCTGTAATTAGTCTTCTTGGGGTTGCATTGACAACTTCAGCCGCCTTAGCTAGCTATGGAAAGAACGGTAAATTAGCTGGCTATGTGAAGGAATACCAAACATTGATTCCTTTGGCAAAATCTAAGGTGAAGCTCTATAACAAGAGCGGTAATTTGAAAGATACTGATACCACTAGCAAAAAAGGAAAATATTCTTTTTCTGATTTGAAGGAAGGTACCTACCGAGTGAAAGCCAAGGCTGATGGATATCGTAATCCGAAAGATTTCAAGAAAGATTATGTTTCTAAAACTGTGAAGGTGAAGGGTAGCGACAGAAAAAACCTATACTTACAAAAAATATAAGTCCCACTATATAAGAAAATATCCTGCTTAGGTAGGATATTTTTTGTTTTACGGAGAGGTAAAAATAGCTTATACTAAAAATATGATTGATTTTAAAAAAATCCACATTAAAGATGAATATATCTTTCTTTCTCTGGGAGCTGCCATCATAGCTATCGGTGTTTTTGGCTTGAGTGACTATTCTTTTAAGCAAGTGGCACAAGAAGATAAGGTGGATACATTTGAAGAATCCATCCCGTTGCAGTGCGAACAAGGGAGCT
>JBAZXY010000016.1:0-16890 GCA_041659585.1 Parcubacteria group bacterium
ATAACGAGTGGATTGATAAATACCACATTGTCAGTATCGAAGATGGTCTAAATGAGAATGATTGGGAAGGTTGGCATATGATGGAAGAAAAAATCGGCGGGAAAGTGATGACTATTGGCGATGATTTGCTAGTGACTAATGTGAAGAGATTGGAGATGGCTATTGAGCAGAAAGCGTGTAATGCTGTTTTGATCAAAGTAAATCAAATAGGATCACTTAGCGAGACAATCGCTTGTATGCAACTGGCTCAGAAAAATGGGATGAAGACAGTGCTTTCTCATCGTTCAGGAGAAACCACAGATGATTTCATCGCTGATTTAGCGGTGGGAGCGCACGCGGAATATATTAAATCTGGCTCACTTTCTCGAGGAGAGCGGATTTGTAAATATAATCGCTTATTGAAAATAGAGGAAGAACTGAAGCGGTAATTTTAAATTATAAAATTTAAAACTTTAAATTAAGAGGCTAGATTAATTCATAATGCTTTGAATATGAAACTTACTAATAAAAAATCACCCACACTACTAGTCATTCTTGATGGTTGGGGAGTGGCTCCGCCATCCAAAGGGAACGCTATTACTCTAGCTAAAAAACCAGTCCTTAATAGATTGTATGAGCTATATCCCTCTACCACCCTGGGGGCTACCGGAACGGATGTGGGCCTGGAAGATCATTGCATGAGTGGATCGGAGGCGGGACATATGAATATTGGAGCGGGGAGAATTGTCAGTCAGGATTCTAAGCATATTTCACAAAGTATCAAGGACAAATCTTTTTTTATGAATCCCGCGCTTATCGGAGCGATGACGCATGTTAGAAAAAATAATAGCAAGCTGCATATCTTGGGTTTGATGGGAAATTCCGATAGTCCGCATAGTAATCCGGAACATTTTCGAGCTGTCTTAAGATTAGCTAAAGCGAAAGGTATAGATCAGGTGTTTTGTCATCTTTTTACAGACGGCAGGGACTCCTATCCGAAAAGCGCCTTAGAACATTTGAAATATTTTAGAAGGATTATAGAGCAGGAGGGTGTGGGAAAAATTGCTACGCTAACTGGCAGATTCTATGCTATGGATAGAGATAAACATTGGGATAGATTGATGCAAACCTATGCTTGTATGGTAACTGGCAAGGGGGAGAAAAGTAATTCACCTGAGGAAGCTATTTCAATCGCTTATACTAACGGTTTGTCGGATGAATATATTAAGCCAACGGTTATTTTGGAGGATGGAAATCCAATGGCTATTATTGGAGAGAATGATAGTATAATTTTTTTCAATCTACGTTCAGATAGGGCCAGAGAGATGACGAAGCTATTTGCGGCTAGTGGGGTATGTTATATTGCGGATAAGACTTTACCTAAGAATGAGGCTATCCCGAATCTTTATTTTACAGCTATGACTGACTTTGGGCCAGATCTTTCTGTTCATACAGCTTTTCCTGGACATACTATTCCAGCTACTTTGCCGATGGTTTTAGGAGAAATCAAGCAACTTTACATCGCTGAGTCGGAAAAATTTGCCCACATCACCTACTTTCTTAATGGTGGGTATGCTGACTTGGTGGATGGTGAAGAGCGGGTAATGATCAAATCTCCGTCTGTGAATTCTTATGCTGAAACCCCGGAAATGTCAGCTAGAGAAATCACTCAATATATTGTAGCAGCAATAGATCAGGATAAATATGATTTTATTGCAGTAAACTATGCTAATGCAGATATGGTGGGGCATACTGGAGACTTGCCGGCCACTGTGCAAGCGGTCGAGTTTCTAGACGCGCAAATAGGTATTTTAGTAGAAAAGGTTTTGCAGAAAGGTGGCAATCTAGTCGTAACTGCCGATCATGGTAATGCGGATGATATGGTGGATTTTGATAGTGAGCAACCCAATACTTTTCATACTAAAAACCCAGTGCCATTTTTGCTAGTCAGTGAAAAATTCAAAAATAATAAATTACGGGATGGCGGTGTGTTGGGAAATATTGCTCCGACTCTCCTGGATGTTTTAGAAATAGAAAAACCTAAAATCATGTTAAAAAATTCATTATTAAGATAACTCTTATGGAAAAGATTATTTGTATTGGCTCGATAACAAAAGATATAATTTTTCCTATCAATGATGGCGTGATTATGGAAACTCCGGATGATTTGGAGTCGCAAATAAAAATTGCCTTTGAGCTAGGCGCTAAATATCAGCTAGCTACCGGTCGACATGAATCTATTGGAGGATGTGCAGCGAACGTGGCTTGTGGCCTGGCTCGCTTGGGGGTGGATTCGCATTGCTGTACGCGCATTGGTGATGATCAATCGGGCGATTGGCTTAGGCAAGAATTGCGGAATAACGGCGTGGCTACGGACTTGGTGCAAAGAGGAGAGAAATGTAATAGCGATCTTTCTTTTATCATAGCGCATATCCCGAGCGAGGATCGCATTATTTTTTCCGATCGAGCCTCGAATGAGAAATTGGAAATCTTGACAGGGGAAATTAAAGCAGTGGCTGCTAAGTGGATTTTTATCAGCTCATTGAATGGAACAGAGGAAGAGTCTTGGGATGTGAAATTGGACAAAATATTGCAATTGGCCCAGGTGGAAAAGATGAAAATAATTTTCAATCCAGGACAGAAAAATATTAAAAGCAAGCCATTTAAGGTGATTGAAACAGTGCGGCAGGCAAAAATTTTATTGGTGAATAAGGATGAGGCGATAGAAATTGTAGAAAAATTGGGAATTTTCAATGAAGAGGAGTTAAAGGACGAGAGATTTCTGGCAGAAAAATTATACCAACAGGGTTTGCAGGTAATCTCCATGACCGATGGCGCTAGAGGGGTGTGGGGTTATGATGGAAGAGAGTTTCTGTATCTAGAAGCGCGAAAGGAGCAGGTGGCGGACACATTGGGTGCTGGGGATGCTTTTGCGAGTGGATTCATAGCCGCCTATTTGAAAGGGAAAAAGCTGGAGGAATGTTTGCGCTGGGGGACTGCTAACAGTAGTAGTGTCGTGAGATCATATGGTGCTATAGCAGGATTGTTGAAGGAGGGAGAAATATAGCAAATTAATGAATAATTAACAAAAAAATTATGTCAAAATTAGGAACAATGTTTAATCCGCAATCCATTGCTGTAGTGGGGGCTTCGCCAGAGGCGGGTAAAATCGGCAATGTTTTGGTCAAGAATATCCTGGAATTTGGTTATGCTGGGCAGGTTTTTTTGGTTAATCCTAAATATGACAATCTTTTTGAGCAGCCTTGCTTTCAATCACTATCGGATATCGCGGAGCCAGTGGAATTGGCTATTATTGCCTTGCCGGCTAAATTAGTGGTTTCCGTGATTGCGGCAGCGAGTGATAAGGTGAAAAATTTTATTGTTATTTCAGCTGGTTTTTCTGAAACTGATGAGGATGGCAAAGAAAGAGAATTGCAATTGCATAATTTGGCACAAGAAAAAAATCTGCACATTCTCGGTCCGAATTGTTTAGGTTATATTCTACCGGAAATAAGATTGAATGCTTCTTTTGCGGGCGGGATGCCCGAGGCCGGCAATATTGCTTTTGTTTCACAGTCTGGGGCTTTGGCGGTGGCGATTATGGACATCGCGCGGCAAGAAAATATTAAATTTTCCAGCATCATTTCCGTGGGCAACAAGATGCAATTGGACGAAACGGAGCTCCTGGAGCATTTAGCTGCGGATGAAAAAACGAAAGTTATTGGCATGTATTTGGAAGGCATCAAAGATGGTCAGAAATTTTTGGAAGTGGCACAACGGGTTTCCAAGATAAAGCCGATTGTTATTTTGAAAGCGGGAAAAACGGCTCAGGCGCAGAAAGCTATTTCATCCCACACGGGAGCGCTAGCCGGAAGCGACGCGATTATGGAGGCTGTTTTTGAAAAAGCGGGAGTGCTGCGAGCTAATAATCTAGAAGAATTTTTTTCTTTGATCGAGTTGATTTCCTATGTGGATTTTCCCAGAAACAATAAAGTGGCGTTGGTTACTAATGCCGGGGGGCCGGGGGTGTTGACCACAGATGCTTTTGGTGGAAAGAGAATGGAATTGGAAAATTTTTCGCAAGAAACTAAAAATCGGTTACGTGAATTTTTGCCCCATGAAGGCTCGGTAGAAAATCCCATTGATCTTTTGGGTGATGCCATGGAAGATCGCTATAGCAGGGCTTTGGAAATTTTAGAGAATCAAGTCAGTGATACGATTGTGTGCATCCTTACTCCACAAGATCAGACTCCGGTGGCACGCATCGCGGACATAATTATTGAACACAAGAATAAATCCACCAAAAAAATAGTCACCATTTTTATTGGAGGAGAGAGGGTGGAAAAAGAAATTAGACGAATGAAAGAAAATGGCGTAGTTAATTTTGCTTATCCTGATCAAGCTATCGGAGCGATTGACGCTTTCTATGAATGGGGGCAAAGAAAAGAAAAAAACATTCCAGTGCAATCCATTGCTATTAATGAAGAGAGGCAACTGCAAATGCAGGCAATTATTCAAAAAGCGAAAGACGAAAATCGCGGAGCTTTGCTTTTTTCTGAAGCTAAGGAAATAATGGCGCAATATGGCATCCCAACTCCCTATACGGTGGATATTCATGATGGGGAAGTTTTGCCAGGGAGTGTTGAATTCCCTGTGGTGATGAAGGTAAATAGTGATAAGGTGCTACACAAAACGGATAAACAAGGTTTGATTTTAAATATTAAAAACCAGGAGGAGCTGGAGCAAGCTTATGCAACTTTGCGCGGCAATTTTCCCGGAGAAAATTTCATCATTCAGGCCATGCTGGAAAACAAAACGGAGTTGATTTTGGGCATCAAAAAAGATTCTGTCTTTGGTTCGATTGTAGTATTTGGCTTGGGCGGCATCTATACGGAAGTGTTCCAAATGGTTAATTTTTTAGTTTATCCAGAAAGTGTAGAAGAGGTTCGAGCGGCGATTATCCAGAGTAAGATAAAATTTTTATTCGAAGAAACGCGTGGGCAGGCGCCATATGATATTCAGGAGCTTGCGGAGATATTATTTGGCCTAGCGCAATTAGCTAGGGAAATTGAGGAGGTAGCAGAGCTAGATATTAATCCCTTATTTATCTATAATAATAACAAGAAAGCCGTGGCAGTGGATGTGAAAATAATAATTTAAATAGTAGACCCATTGCATAATAACTCACTACTGCAATTTCCATATTTTGGTCAAATTTCCCAAAAATTTTCTTGGCTTAGCTACGGCTAAACCGCAAAAATTATTTGAAAAATTATGCCGCAAAATCTGAAAATTTAGTTACGCAACTTATTACGCAACAGGTCTAATAAAAAAATATGAAAACATTAAAAATCTTACTGGTAGATGATGATGATGCTATCCGAGATATGTATGCTTCAATTTTTCGCAAAAATGATTTTATCGTTTCTGAAGCCAAGGATGGAGTAGAGGGATTGGCTAGCGCCACTAGGGATTTGCCAGATGTTATCTTCACTGGAATTGTGATGCCGATTATGGATGGTTTTGCTATGATGGAGGCTTTGAAAAAAAATGTAGCTACTAGCAGCATTCCAGTGGTAATTTCTTCTCATCTAGGTCGCAAAGAGGATCAACAGCGAGCACGTGATTTAGGGGCTAAAGCTTTTTTTGTCCGGGGATTTGATACGCCTAATAAGATAGTGGAAAAAATACGCGCATTATTTGAAGTGACTGAATATAAATTGAAATTTGCACCAAATGAGTTAGATGCAGATATATTGGCGCAAAATATGCATATTGGCAAAGATTTCAAGTGCACTAGTTGTGAAAGCAACCTAGTTTTAGTATTAAAAACCGTAGATATTGATAATCATGAATTTTTAGCTAAATTTGTGTGCAGTGAATGCGGGGTGGAACAAAATTAAAAAATATAACTATTATTTTACGGAGCTCAATCCGTTGCGATTGGGCTTCGTTCGGTTGGAAATAAATGCAAAAAAAATGGACGGTGCTGGAGAAAGTCGATGTAGTGAAGAGCGGTCTGGAAGAGAAATTTCATCCAGTCGTTTTGCAAATATTAGCTAATCGCGGACTATTGGAAAAGGAGCAGATTAAAAAATTCTTTCTGTTTGATTATGATATGGATGTGCTGGATCCTTTCCTTTTTAGGGATATGGAAAAAGCGGTGGCTCGAATTATGCAAGCTAAGGAAGAAAAAGAAAAAATTGCTATCTTTGGGGACTATGATGCGGATGGCGTCACGGCCACGGCCGTGGTTTTTGAGGCGCTGACCAAGCTGGGTTATCCGCAGATTATTTATTATATCCCGGACCGGCAAACAGAAGGTTATGGGATGAATGAGGCGGCTATTCGTTATTTGGCCAGTGAAGGAGTGAAGCTGATCATTACGGTGGATTGTGGGGTTACTAATGTGGTTGAAGTGGAGCTAGTGAAAACATTGGGGATGGACATTATTATCACGGATCATCATCATGCACCAAGTGTGTTGCCGCAAGCCTGGGCGATTATTAATCCGCAGGTAGCAGATTGCGGTTATCCGGAAAAAAGATTGGCAGGCGTGGGCGTGGCCTTCAAATTGATGCACGGAGTATATCTGCGACAGGCCCCGGAAAAAATAGAGCAGCTGAAATGGTTGTTGGATTTAGTGGTCATTGGTACGGTAGCGGATTGTGTACCCCTGGTGGGAGAAAACCGCACGCTCACTCGCTACGGCTTGGTGGTGTTGTCTAAGACCAGAAGAACTGGTTTGCTAGAGATGTTCAAGGTGGGACGCATCACGATTGATGAAAATAATATTCCAGACACTCAAAAAATCGCTTTTCAGATTGCTCCTCGCATCAATGCTGCCGGGCGGATGGATCATGCCAGCAGTTCCCTGAAACTTTTGATTGAAACGGATGTAGTGCAAGCGCGGGATTTGGCGCTGGAGGTGGAAAGCAAGAACAAATCTCGGCAGAAAGTGACTACTGAAGTGACGCGGGAAGTGCGCGCTTTAGCGGAAAATTCTTTCAAGGCTCGTAAATTGATTTTTGCTTCTTCGGAACATTGGCAGGTGGGCATCTTGGGACTGATTGCCGGTAGGATTGCGGATGAATTTAACAAGCCCACAGCAGTTTTTCAAAAACAGGCCACAGAATTCGTGGGTTCTTTCCGTAGCATCGACCAATTTAACATAGTGCAGGCTTTGGAAAAGTGTGCGGATTTGCTCATTCGTTTTGGTGGACATTCTCAAGCGGCTGGTGCGCAAGTGAAGGCGGAAAATATGGAGCCTTTCTATGAGCGCTTAGCAGGCATTATCGAAGCGGATTTGGCGGGTAAGGATTTGGCGCCAGCCATTGAAATTGATTGCGAACTGGCTGCTGCGGAAGTGAGTTGGGAATTGCTGGAAAATATCTCCAAATTGCAACCCTTTGGCGAAGGAAATACGGAGCCGACATTTTTGCTGCGGAACTTGGTGGTAGAAAACATAAAAATCTTGGGCAATGGCAGCAAACATTTGAAATTGTCATTGCGAGAAAGGCAAGGCGCGCAGGTTTTCAACGCCATCGGTTTTGGCTTGGGAGAAAATCCTTTGAATATTGTGGAAGGTGATAGTATTGATATAGCTTTCAATTTGAAGGAGGATGAGTGGAATGGGCATGGCGCCGTGCAATTGTTTCTGGTGGATATCAAAATAAGTGTGAGTTAATTATAAAAATATTTTTTAGAAAATATAAAAGGAGAGTCTTGCGTGATGGCAAAAGCTCTCCTTCTTCAGGTAAATGATTGATTTGTTAAAATTTCCAGATCAATTTCGCGGCTTTGATTGGGTCATAGGCGACTGTAGTGCAGATAGCAAATGAATAATCCCTGTAATCTTTTTGATTGACTAGAAACACATCATATTTGCACATATTTGAAAAGCCTGATATGCCACCACCAAATATCAAGGGAATGGAAGTGGTGGGAATGACGGTTGTTTTTGCATAATCAAACGCAGCATCTGCGATTATCTTCCCTGAATATCCACCCTTGGTTTTTTCTCCAAGAGGAGATTTTGCATAGGGAGATATCCCTAATTTTACAGCGAAGTCAAAAGGAATAGTATTCATGGCGTGGATAATATCCACACCTGCTTTTTCAAGTTGACTATAAAAGTCTTCCTGATAAACTATACTTCCTTTAACTATCAGGATAAGATTCGGATATTCTCGCTTGATTGCTTGGCAGAGATGCAGGATGCTAACTTGATTGTTCAATATATCCTCTCCTGAATTTGGACAGGATGGATTTGACTCCAGCGCCCAAAAATGCTTTCCCAAGATTTTTTTGTAAATGCGCAGAGCTTCAAGTGTTTCTTTGAGGCCAATCGCATAACCCTTAGAAAAATCAGTAAAGAAACTTGGAATTACATTGAATCCAAGTATCAATGCGATTCGAATCATAATTGCACAGATTAAAATTCCAGGATTGGTTAGGCCAAATGAATTCAGAATACTTTTTTTTCCCGGGATTCTATGCACAAATCTCCAAGTCCATGGATTCCACCAAATGAAATTTCCATGGCGCCGATAACGGGTTGCTGACTTGGCAATAATGGTTGTATTTTTTATCCAGACCGTGAGCATGAAAACCCAAAAATTAGGATAAAAAAAATAGGGGAACATGCCGAATCCGCCATGGCCCAGGATAGTGGAAATAGTTATGTGCGAGATTTTTCCATAAGGTGTTTTGATCATTTTTTGTTCTCCTGTCAGTTGATATTTGAATAGGGAAATAATAACTTTGATCCATTCCATGGATTGGTAACATCGCCATTGTTGTAGGTCAAAGCATCAATTCTTTCAATGAGATGGTACAACTTGAGTTTTTTGGAAGTTTTGATGCCAAAAATTTCTCCAGCGTTCCAAGAAAGCAATTCAGCTACTCTTTGGTCAGAAATGCTATATTGTTTGGCTAAAGTACAAATCACTGCAACCATTTCTTGGTTGGATGGCAAACCGCCAAATTTTTTCTCAATCTTTTCCCAGGTGGTATGCGGGGCATTATCCGAGCCGATAATTATCAAGAGATTGTCTGATAGTAAGAGACTAATGAGAAATTCCCGATCTTCGCTTGAGCGCAGATTATTGAAACACTTGTAGAAAACCGGATCAAGATTTGGATTCCAGTTAGCGCCGTCAGCGTCAAACCACAGATAATGCGGACATAGTTCAATGATAATTTGCATGCCTCTTTGCTGAGCCTTTAAAATAGTCTCAGCACTTTCTCGACAGGAAACATGACAAATGACAACTTTGGCTCCAGGTACTTCTGATGCGAGGGAAATCATATCCACCACATCAATCACTTCTGCCTTGATCGTATGACCTTCGCGAGCGATGACTTCCGGATTATCGCAGTGGCGTGCATAAACCTTGTTATATTTAGTAACAAGACGCAGACCTGCCAATCGAGTTTCCTGCTTGGAGACTCCAATTGTTCCAGTGGTAACGGTTTTGCCATCAGCACTTAGCGGATAATCCTTAAGCCCGATCACTTCCGGATATCTGAGTGCTATTGCACACTCAGCTAGGTTGTAATCAGTGATGCCGAAGTATACATATTGGGGATAGTCGATGCCTAACACTTTTTTAGCCCATCGGATTAAGCTAATATATTTATCAAGCGCCTCGATGGTTATCAATGGCTCATCAGTGTTGGGCATAAAAATTGAGATTACAACCAGCATTTTGATTGCTTCAGACATCGTCTGCTGGACAGTTGTTTTGTGGGCTTGTTTAAGGCCTCGTCCGTGACAATGGGTGTCAATGATTATTTCTGGCAGTTTTATTGTTTTTTCGGGCATGATTCCTCCTTGGTGGAATGCTGGATATTGGTAAAAACGGGTTATTTTATTGTTAAGAGTACTATGTAGTTGTAGCAAGTTTGGGCGGTTATTGTCAAACAAAAAATAGCTTTGCAGCCTGATGGATATTAGTGTAAAATATAATTATGAATCCCGTACTAACTTTCCAAATTGTGTGGGTTTTCTATAGTTGTGCATGAAGTTAATTAGTTTTAGTTTTTCCGGTATAATCTCAAAATATAGATTATATTGGAAAGTTAGTGCAGGATGGATGAAAAAATTATCATGTTTACTGATGGCGGGTCTCGCAACAATCCCGGTCCTTCGGCTGTGGGCGTGTATATCGAAACGCTGAATAAAAAATACGGGGAATATATCGGCATCAAAACCAATAACGAAGCGGAATATATGGCGCTCATTTTCGGTTTGAAAAAACTGAAGCAGCTCTTGGGCAAGTCCGCTAAAACCTCCATCATCGAATGTCATTTGGACAGCGAACTAGTGGTGCGCCAACTCAATCATATCTACAAGCTCAAGGAAAAACACATCCAAGAATTTTTTATCGAAATCTGGAATTTGATGCTGGATTTCCGCACAGTCACTTTCAATCATGTCCTGCGGGAAAAAAACAAGATCGCCGATGCCTTGGTGAACGAGGCTTTGGATCGGGAGGAAAAGCAGGGCAATTTGTTGTAATTTTTACGATAGAAATTATAATTTTCCAATGCAAGCGCAGAAGCTTCAATGAGGCATTGTTGGAGGTGATGTAGAAAAAGCCGTTTCTAAATAATATTAGAAACGGCTTTTTTGTTATCGTTAAATGACAAAGGAATCACCAGGTGTGCAATACCTTGTTTTGTAATGATCAAGCATTACTGAGAGGAGTTCATCCATTTCATTCTCAGTTGTAGCGAGATTGTATACACCTTTGATGTATGTGATTCCATTTTGCCCGCTTGGCTCTAGGATCGTAATCAGGAAAGGCCTGTCTTCTTTCATTGCCACAAACATGAATCCATGTTCGATAATGTTTTGAACATCTGCAGTTGTTTGTTCTGCAGACTTGTATTCGAGCCTTTGTGTGATTTGAGAAACTTTTTGAGCAATCTCTCTTCTTTGGATGGTGGCAAGCCGATTAGCATTTACGATTTCCATAATAATCTCCTTGAAGTGTTGGATGGGAATGCATTTAATAAAGAACGGTATGTTATGAATTAACTTTACATTTTACGGTTTAGAATGTAAAATAATAATAAAATAGTACCTAAATTAATATAATTTTGTTATAAATGTAACAGTATGAAAAAAATTAGCCAGTCATTAAGCGAAATAGTGGAAAATAATCCCTTTTTGCAATTCGGGTTGTACCATCGATTACTGAACTTATCTCAGTTAGCCCAATTTATTCGACCTTTAATTGAAGTCAGGACCAAAAAAAGTCTGCAGAGCGACAGTTCTTTGATTATGGCTCTTTCGCGCTTGCAGAAGGAAAAGAATCATGCAATTCCAGTGATTTCCAAATTTAGCATTGAAAACGTAACTGTCCACTCACATTTATGCACGATAACTTATATGCGCGACCAACGTTTTCTGGAGCACCTGGGCAATCTCTATCAACTTATTCAAAAAAACAATGGTTACATATCCTTGAGCCAGGGTATGAATGAGGTGACTATTATTGTGGATGCAGAATCAGCTAGATTGGTGCGTAAGACAATTAAGGAATCTCCTAAGAATAGCGTGGATGATTTGGCAGCACTAGGCATTAAATATGATCAGAAATATTTTAATGCTCCAGGAATGTTGTATTACTTGATGCAGCAAATTTTTCTGCAAGGAATAAATATTTTGGAAATATCCTCTACTTTTACGGAGATAATTATCTATGTGAAACAAAAGGATATAAAATTATTATTTGATACGATTTATGATCGTTTTGGAAAAAATGATGCGTAAGGTTTTTTAACGAATTTTAGTGTTGAATAATCTTGACGGGTGGATTTTGCTTTGACTCCATAAGGGAAATGGCGTAAAATGAGGAGTAGGATACCTAAGGATATTTTTGGAAAATAATTAGGCTTCGGAATATAAATGATAAATAAAAAAATACATTATGTTTAAGCGTAAGACTTGGATTTGGATAATTGTCATTGCGGCTATAACTTTTGGCGGGTACAAATTATTGACTGGTAAAAAAGCGACTACTACCTATACTACGGAGGCAGTGACGCGGGGAAATCTAGCTCAATCTGTTTCTGTGACCGGCAAGGTTGTGTCCAATCAACAAGCAGATTTATCCTTTGTATTAACTGGCAGCGTGGATAGTATTTTAGTGGATGTAGGAGATAAGGTGGTAAAGGGTCAACGCCTAGCCACTATTGATCGCAAAACATTTCCACAGCAACTGAATCAAGCACGAATGGATATTAAAATCCAAAAAGAAACCTTACGCAATATGGAGCGCAATAGAAATGAGGCTGTTTATTCCAAAAACCAACGTAATGCACAAGAAGTCGTGATTCAAAAGGCCGAGGAGGCCTACAGTGCAGTTTTACGGCAAATGCGAGACAATGCTCTATATGCGCCAGTAGCTGGGACTATTATCAAAAAAAATATTAACTTAGGCGAAGTGGTCATGGCTGGAGAAACAGCCTTTGTTATTGCTAAGCCGGAGGATTTATTATTGGAATCCAATGTTCCAGAGGTGGACATCGTAGATATTAAAATAGGTCAAAAAGTGCTTATGACTTTCGATGCTTTGGCTGAGGATGAGGTTTTTTGGGCAACAGTGAGTGAAATTGATCCAGCGGCGACAGTTATTCAAGACGTGGTGTATTACCGCGTGAAAATGCAACTGGCTAGTCCTGATCAACGCTTGAAGATTGGTATGACATGTAATGATGATATTGTCACAGCTAATGCAGGTAATGTTTTAATGATTCCTCAGCGGGCAGTGAAAAAAGATGGCAGCAAAAAATATGTGGAAATCTTGAAAACTGATGATAGCGGGGAATCAGTAGAGAGGGTGTATGTGGAAACTGGTATTTCCGGTGACAATGGCATGATAGAAGTGAAAAACAATCTGAAAGAAGGAGAAAAAGTCATTACTTTTACCAAGGTTAACTAGGTACAAAAATTAAAAAATAGCATAGATTATAAAAACTGTTATATGGATACATCTAGTTTGATTAAAGTGGAGAATCTAGCCAAGACCTACGAAAATGAAGGTGTTTCCACGCCAGCCGTGAAAGGTGTGACATTTACCATTGAAAAAGGAGAGTTTGTTTCCATTATGGGTCCATCGGGTTCCGGCAAATCCACTATGATGCAAATGCTGGGTTTTTTAGATCGACCTACCAGTGGAAGTTATCTGTTAGAAGGAGAGAATATTAATGATTTTTCGGATGATAGGTTGGCAGAGATTCGTAATAAGAAAGTGGGATTTGTCTTTCAAACGTTTAATCTCCTTCCTCGCACCACAGTTTTTGAAAATGTAGAATTACCGCTGCTTTATGATGATAAAAAAGCCAAAAGCAATTCCCAAAAAGTGCTGGCAGCCTTGCGGGACGTGGGAATGGAACATCGTCGGGACTATTTTTCCAATCAACTTTCTGGAGGGGAGAGACAGCGCGTAGCCATTGCACGGGCGCTGGTGAACAATCCTAGTGTGATTTTTGCCGACGAGCCAACGGGCAACTTGGATTCCAGGTCCGGCACGCAAGTGATGAAAATTCTGCAGGACTTGAATGATGCCGGCAACACCATCGTCCTGGTGACGCATGAAACTTTCACCGCCGAGCACGGCAAGAGAATTATCAGGATGAAAGATGGAGAAATTGTTTCTGATGAGGTAATTGCTCATCGGCGCTTTGCGGTGGAGGGGGAATTGTTGAAGTAGGGTTTATGATAGACTTATCGCATAATAACCTACTACTGTAATTTATTAAGCGATAAATCTAATTTTTGAAAAACAATGCGCATTACAGATCCGGTAAAAATTGCCTATCGAAATTTAGTGGCGAACAAGTTCCGCTCTTTTTTGACTATTCTAGGTATCATTATTGGTGTGGGTGCGGTAGTATTGATTATGGCTATTGGCGGTTCGGCGCAAATGTTGATTCTCGATCAAGTGAAGGGAGTGGGTTCTAATTTGATTGGTGTTTTGCCAGGAGCTTCTGATGAGAAGGGTCCGCCGGCACAAGTCATGGGTATTGTCATCACCACTTTGACCTATGATGATTTTTTAGCGCTGATGGATGCGAAAAATGTGCCTCAGGCAGTGAGTGGCGCAGCTTATGTACAAAGCACGCAAACTGTGACTTATCGCAATACGGACTCTTCTTATGGCATTATGGGTGTGACGCATGAATTACTGGATGTACAGGATATAGAAATGGCCGAAGGCCGATTTTTTATAGCAGAAGATGATATGGGCATGACACGCATTGCGGTTTTGGGATCTAAGGCTAAGGAGGATATCTTTGGGTCGGAAGAGGCCATTGGTCGGCGCATAAAAATAAAAAATGAAACTTTTACCGTGGTGGGTGTGACAAAAGAAAAAGGTAGTTCTGGTTTTGGAGTGGCTAGTATGGATGATACTATTTTTATTCCCTTGAAAACAGCGCAAAAAATACTTCTCGGCATTAATCATTTATCCTATGTGCGATTGAAAATAGGTGATGCTAAGGAAGTTGATGCTGCTAAAGAAGATATTGCTCGCACGATGCGCATTCAGCATAATATTGATAATCTGAAAGACGATGATTTTTCAGTGCGCGACACCGCTTCAGCACTAGGCATGATCAGCAATATTACGGATATTCTAAAATATTTTCTTCTGGCCGTGGGTTCAATTTCTCTCCTGGTGGGTGGGGTGGGAATTATGAATATCATGCTCATTTCCGTCAATCAACGTATTCGCGAAGTAGGATTGCGCAAGGCGGTAGGGGCAAAGAATAATATCATTATGGTGCAGTTTTTGATGGAATCAGCCACTATTACTCTGGTAGGAGGATTGATTGGGATTGTCTCCGGCGTGCTATTGGCTTATGTGATATCCGTAGTGGTGACTAATTTTTTTGGTTATGATTGGCAATTTATTATTTCTTGGCAGTCAGTGGTTATCGCAGTCACGGTTTCGATTTTAATCGGTTTGATTTTTGGTCTCTATCCTGCTCGCAAAGCTTCGCGTGTTTCACCTATGGAGGCTTTGCGCTATGAATAAATTGATAAATGAATTATGCATGAAATTATAGTTTCCATTAGTTTAGCTCTAAAAAACCTGCGCTCTAATCAAGGTCGGGCGGTTTTGTCGATTCTGGGAATTGTGATTGGCGTGGTATCGGTGGTGTTGGTGCTTTCTTTGGGTATGGGTGTGAAGCAGTATATTGTCGGTCAGATTGAGGCTTTTGGCACAGATATTATTCAAATTGAGCCTAAGGTTCCACAGGTGGATAAAAATTCAACTAAGAACGTGCAAGGGGCAATCACTGGATCCGTGACTACTTTGAAGCTGGATGATATTGATGCGGTAGGAAAAATATCCAATGTGACCGGCTATTATGCGGCTAATATCGGGCAGGCAATTGTGAACTATGGGTCAGAAACTAAACAAGCTATGATTTATGCAGCCACTGCCGGAGTTTTTGAGGTGGATCAACAAGTTAAGTTGGCAGATGGCGTTGGTTATGATGAAGGAAATGATAAGAGTTTGAGTCAGGTGGTAGTGCTGGGCTATGGCTTGAAGAATACATTGTTTAAAGAGGAAAATCCGGTAGGAAGAAATATTAAAATCAAAGGGACGAACTATAAAGTGATTGGGTATTTGGAGGAGCGGGGGGCGATGGGATTTTTCAATTTTGATGATTTGATCTATATGCCGTTACGCACCTATCACAAGAAGATTGCCGGGATGGATTATGTGCAATCAACTATTTTTAAGTTGAAGGATAAGAGCCTGACGGAGGCCACGATTGCGGAGGCGACAGACGTGATGCGTCGACAACATAAGATTACTAATCCGGATAAGGATGATTTTGCAGTTAATTCCATTGAGGAGGTGGCCAAGATTTTGGATAAGGTATTTCTCATTGTGAATATCTTGCTCATTTCTTTGACCTCAATTTCTTTGATTGTCGGTGGCGTGGGGATTATGAATGTAATGTATGTTTCCGTGACCGAGCGTACGGCCGAAATCGGATTACGCAAGGCGGTAGGAGCGCGCAATTCCAATATCTTGAAGCAATTTCTCTTTGAAGCTATTTTTATTACGGTCCTCGGTGGACTAATTGGCATTGACTTGGGAGCCGTCATTACTTTTATAGCCACGAAAGTAGCTACAAATTATGGTTATGCTATTTCTTTCGGAGTCTCCTGGTATGCGGTTTTGTTGGGGGTGGGATTTTCGGTAGTGACCGGCGTGGTCTTTGGGCTCTATCCAGCCCGTAAAGCTTCACAGCTCAGCCCGATGGAAGCGCTCAGAAAAGATTAATGGGAGAAAAATCCAAAATCCAAATTTCAAATATTTAAAAATAATTTAGTAAAAATTTATGGAAAATTTCTCTTCTTTCGAGCGGGTAGTGGGGAAGGCGCCTGAGCTTGAAAAACAAAAAGATCTTCAAAAAGTAGAGGCTCGTTTTAGGGAACAAGATTTTAAGGAATTGGCTGATCAAGAGCGAGAGAAAACATCAGAGGAATTGCAGATGATTGATTTAGCGAACCAATACACCAATGAAATCAGGCGTAAATATGGCTTGGCTGATTTTGATGTGCCGTCTAAAAACATACATATCATGAAGAAAGACAGTTGGCCTGCTACAGAAGCTGGGGATGCCAAATATATTTCAATGTTGCAAACAATCGCGATACAAGAACAGCCAGCTAAGATTGTATTTATGAAAAAAGTTATTCATGAAATGCTACATTTCAAATCCTATAATGCTATGCAAATTTTAGATGATGAAAATTCTCAGGCAGATGAATATCGAGTGGGATTAACTGCACACACGCGAGATGGAAAAAAGGTGTTTTTTAGGAATCTGAATGAGGCAGTCACGGAAGAGTTGACAAGGATATTACTAGAGCAA
>JBAZXY010000017.1:0-16603 GCA_041659585.1 Parcubacteria group bacterium
TGATTGGTTTTATGCTGGCGGCAATTTATCCTCGCAGCGGTATGCTGGCGATTGTTTTCTTGACGATGGTGTGGGAACGCTTCTTCACCCTACAAACATTTTTTATTGGCAAAAGTGAATATAAGATCTATCCGTTGGACATTTTGCTGGCAGGAGTCTTTGTGGGTATTTTAGTACAGTATCTATTGATGCGAAAAAAAATCCAATTGCGAAAAGTGGATTGGATGCTGATGGGGTTTATTGGCCTCAATATAGTTTATTTTGCTTGGAGCTTGATTATCATTAAGACAAATGCGGCATTGGCTTTTAGCGCGCTCAAAAATTATGCTTTCTACAGCTTGCTTTATTTTGCTACTATGTTTCTTTTTCGCGACAAAAAGAGTTGGCGGGAATTGTTCGGATTTTTTTTAGCGGGAGCTGTTGCTTTGACGGGGTTTGTGATCCTTGGCTTAATTAGTGGAGAAGGCTTGTGGAGTGGCTACACACCGCTTTCTACTAGTGGGGTGCGCAAACTAGCTTTTACGCATGGATTGTATCTGACACTAGCTTTCTTCCCTATGCTGTTGTGGTTAATAGGGAGAAAAAAAATTCATCAATTAAAAGATGAAATCTATCATGTTTTTATGGCTATTTGGTTAGTCGGTATTATCGGAGCATTGATGCGTCATTTGTGGATAGCTATGGCGGGAGTCTTTATTTTGCTTTTGCTTTTTTTAACTAAGGTGCAGAAGAAAGGGATATTAAGGATTGTATTTAAATTAGCAGTGCCTTTTATAGTCATAGGAGTGTTTGTTTTTTATGCTGCCAGTATGAATCCGCAATCGAATCTGGCGCGCACATTCGAAAAGTCTCTTGGCGTTGTTTCGGAACGGGCCAGTTCTTTGGTGAGTTCCAAAGAGGATGAAAGCTTTGCTTGGCGCACTCTGGTCTGGCAAGGCGCTTATACTAGATTCAAAAACAATCCTATTTTTGGCATTGGCACTGGTGAGCGTATCTATGTGGAAGATAAGGATTATAAGGATTTTATTGAAATCAGAAATATTCATAATTCCTATTTAGCCATTCTTTTCCAATTGGGTTTCTTGGGGTTGGGATTCTTCTTCTTTTTTGTTTATGGCAATGTGCGTGCCTTGCTTGCTTCCAGTGGAGACGAACAATATAATTTTTATAAATTCTCTATCCTATCCGTATTGGCTATATATCTCCTGTCGCTTCCTTTTCAGCCGTATTTGGAAACTAATCTGCTAGCTATCTTTTTTTGGATGAGCTTGGGTTTGGCGCGAATGTTACCGGAAATTAAATTAGAAAAATAGGATGAAAATTCTCGAGATTAATAAATTCAATTATGTACAAGGCGGGGCAGACAAGCATTTTCTGGATTTGGTGTCGCTGCTGAAAACCAAAGGCCATGAAGTGGCAGTATTTGCTATGGAAAGCCCGAAGAATGATTTTTCTCCGTGGAAAAAATATTTTGTCAGCTATGTGGGTTATGGCAAGGGCGACACCCTGTGGCAGAAAATAATAGGGACTTTGCGGATGTTCTATTCTTTCGAAGCCAAACGAAAAATTAAAAAACTCTTAGATGATTTTCAGCCGGACATCGTCCATATCCATAACATCTATCATCAAATTTCTCCGTCTATTCTGGGTGAGATTAAAAAAAGACATATTCCTATCGTAATGACGGTGCATGATTATAAATTGATTTGTCCGAATTACCTCTTACAATGCAATGGCGGTAATTGGGAGGAATGGGGATCAGACGAAAGATATTGGAAATTTGTTCAGCACAAATGCTTTAAGCATTCCTATTGGAAAAGTTTTTTGGTGATGTTGGAATTTCGCTGGCATCAATATTGGAATAGCTATGACAAGCACATTGATTATTATCTCGTGCCGAGCCAATTCACCAAGACTAAATTAATCGCCGCTGGAATAAGCCGGAAAAAAATGGATGTGCTACCGCTTTTTATGCGCGAACAGGATTATTGCGAGATTGCAAAAGTTAATTTGCGGGAAAAATATGCCTTGCATTTCGGAAGATTGTCCAAGGAGAAAGGAGTGGATAAGCTAATAGAGATGTTTAAGCATTTCCCGGAGATAAAATTATATCTGGCGGGTAATATAGAGGACGATCTGCAAATCCCGCAGCTGCCTAATATCAAACATGTCGGCTTCTTGAAGCAGGTAGAATTAGAAAGGTATATCCGGCAAGCCCTATTTGTTATCTCTCCCTCAAAGCTGCCAGAAACTTTTGGTCTTATCGCGCTAGAGGCTATTAAAAATGGCACACCCTTTATTGGTTTTGATACTGGGGCTTTTTCTGAAATTATTGCCGATAATCGGGAGGGCTATCTTTGTCAAAATGAGGAAGAAATGCAAGAGCGCATCGCTCTTTTGGCCAGGGATGAAGGCTTGCGGGTGCTTTTTTCGCGCCAGTCCTTGGAAAAGGCCAAGAAATTTAATAGAGATGCGTATTGTATCAGGATTATGGAGATATTTTCACATCTTAAAATGAAATAAGTTTTTTCTTGACAAAATGAGGCTTTAATGCTAGACTATACAGTCAAATAAATATAATAAATAACTGCTAAAAACGCCATGAGAATTGCTTTCATTGGACAAAAAGGAATACCAGCCAAATCCGGCGGCGTAGAAAGACACGCTGAAGAATTGGCCGTGCAGTTGGCTAAACGAGGCCATGAGGTTTTTGTCTATGTGCGCAATAACTATACCGATAAAAAAATCATGCAATACAAAGGCGTGAATCTGGTGCATATCCCGAACATTTCTACTAAGAACTTGGATGCGATTTCTCACACTTTTTTTTCCATGGTGCACGCTCTATTTCAATCATATGATGTGGCGCATGTGCATTCCATTGGTCCCAATTCTTTGAATTTTTTGCTTAAGATTTTTAATCCCAATACGGTTTTAATCGGTACTTATCATTGTCAGGATTATTTTCATCAGAAGTGGGGAGGATTCGCCAAGGCTTATTTAAAATTGGGGGAATATATGACCTGCACCATTCCTAATAGGACAATTGTGGTGACGCAGGTTCTTAAGAATCTTATCTGGGAGAAGTTTGGCACGGAAGCGGAGATGATTTCCAATGGCGCCAATGTCACTTGGAATGAGCAGTCGGATAAGCTAGCGGAGTGGAATCTGGAAAAAGGGAAATATATTCTAGCGGTCAGTCGTATTATTAGACATAAAGGGCTGCATTATTTGGTAGCCGCTTTTAAAGAATTGGAGAGAAAAAACTTGTCCCAGGGAAAAAAATTGGTGATTGTAGGAGATGGTTTTTATACTACGGATTATGTGAAGTCTTTAAAGCAGCTGGCTGCGGAGAGCGAGAATATTATTTTTGTGGGCGCCCAAACGGATGAAAAACTGAGACAGCTCTTTTCCCATGCCTATTTTTTCGTACAACCATCAGATTCAGAAGGACTTTCCATTGCTTTATTAGAGGCAATGGGTTATGGAAAGGCTGTTATTGTTAGTAATATCCCAGAAAATTTAGAGGCAATTGGTGAGGCCGGTGTCTCATTTAGCCAGGGGAATATTGTTGACTTGCAAGAAAAGATGGCGGATTGGATAGCTAATGAGGAAGAGATGCATGCTTTTGCCGAAGCAGGAAAGAAAAGAGCGCGAACTGTGTATAATTGGGAACAGATTGCAGAGCAGACATGTCGAGTATACGAAGAAGAGCTTAATAAAAAAGGTAATAAACAATTTTCTACTCAAGCAGAGTAATATATATCATCATGAAAAAAATTTTAAACGACAGATTATTTTGGATTTTCTTTGTGCTCATTGCGGGCTCTGTTTTTCTTATGACAACCGGTGGCAGCAAAGTATATCAGGCACAGTCAAGAATTTTATTTTTGCCAAAAAATGAAGCGGCGGTGAGAAATATTGATCAAATTATCGAAAATGCCAGACAAATCCCACTTTCCCTTTCTTTTTATAATAAGATTGTGGAACTTAACGGGGATATTGAAGATGGCGCGCTGGAGTTGCCTGATGCTAAGCGAAAGGAGTTTTGGAATGCTAAGATAGAAACTAGACAAGTGAAAAAAAGTGGTGTATTGGAAATTGTCATTTTTGATGCCAGTCAGTTACAAGCAGAAATCATTATGCAGCAGACAGTGGCTGGTATCCTGACAGTGATGGGCAATTATTATGATGTGCAAAATGGTTTGAATATGCGAGTGATTGATGGGCCGATTACGCAAGAGGCGACCCGAGTGAATTATGCTCAGACAGTAGGCATTAGCTTGGCTGGAGGAATTTTGGCTGGCATATTGATTACTTGGCTGATTAATTTTATGGTAGAGTTATTTAGTAGTGAGGCGGCTGAAGAAAAAAAGTCCATAGCCAGACCAGGGCTTTTCCCAAAATTTTCTTTTCCCGAAGTGAATATGAAAAAACCATTTGGCGGTGAAGGAAAAAAAGAAAAAGTTTTTAATTTCAACCTAGCGGATGAGGTGGCGCTAGTGCAACCGATACAGCCTAAAAAATTCAGTTTTTTTGGCAGCAGAGAAAAGAAATCTTCCGCCCCCAGCAATCTGCCGGTGGATGAGGAATTTAATTTCAAGTTGGCGGGAGCAGAAGCTGTATCAATGGAATCTGTTGTGCCGATGGAGGCTCCGGTTGCTGCAGCAGAAGAAGAGAATGAATTCGTTTTAGATATGGGAGGAGCAAAAAAAGACGCCTCACCAATTATGCTAGGGGCAAATGTGGATAATAAAAGAGAAGCTACTCCGGAAGAAGTGAAAATGAGATTAAATAAATTGCTCAGCGGAGGTAATTAAAAAAAACCTTTATTATTAAAAATAAAATGAAAAAGTATTCAGGTAAATTTTGGTTTATTTTTTGGACATCAGCAGTGGTTTTGTTGGTGTCTTTTTACTTTTTCTTGCAACCTAGCCAGACAAATATTCAAAAAAACGGAAAAGAGTTATCCTTAGGGGAAAAATATACTGTCATTTCTGGCGTAGTGGAATATCTTCTAGGAGGGGATAAGGAAAAGACTTTTTTGATTTTGTTTCAAAATAATATGGAGATTCGTCCGGGTGGAGGATTTATCGGCTCTTTTGGTGTTTTGAAAATCAAAAATGGAATGCCGAGTGACCTGCAGATTCATGACACCGGCTATTTTGATGAGCGCATCCCGGACACGATTTTAGCTCCCTACCCGATGGAGGCTAACTTGCGCGTGAAATATTTGAAGCTGCGGGATTCTAATTATTCGCCGGATTTTCCTACTAATGCTAAGGCAGCAGAAAATTTTTATGCTCTCGGACAAGGAGAGGAAAAATTTGATGGCGTAGTAGCGATTACTACGAACGTCCTAACCTCTTTTTTGAAAGTAACTGGTCCGGTCGCCTTGGAGGGTTATCCAGGAACTTATGCGGATGAAAATGCAGTGCTAAATTTGGAATATCAAGTGGAGAAAGCTTTTGACGAGCAGGGGATTGCGCGCAAAGATCGCAAATCAGTGATGAATCTGTTGGCAAGGGAAATTATGAATAAGGTGAAAAATTTGGACTGGCAGGAAAAGCTGCGGCTCTTTGATGTGGTGCTGGAGGATTTGCGGAGGAAGGATATCCAGCTAGAATTCAAGGATGCGAAAATGCAACAGGTTATCTCGGATGCTGGTTGGGATGGAAAAATGGATGGTGTTTGGCAGCAAGATTATTTAATGACGGTAGATGCTAATCTAGGTGCTTGGAAGAGTGACTATTCTGTGAAACGCGCACTTGAATATACTATTGATCTGTCCGGAGAAAAGCCGCTGGCTAAATTGAAAATCACCTATACGCATACCGCATCGCAACGTGACTATATGACTAAGGATTATTTTTCCTATCTGCGCATCTATGTGCCGGAAGGATCTTGGCTATTAAATGCTCAAGATTTTGCCAATCCCCAATTCGGTAAAGAAATTCTGGCAGACGGAAAAAGCCGTGATTATTTTGGTGTTATCGTCAAGGTTCCCATAAGCAGTAGTCGGACAGTGGAATTTTCCTATAACTTGCCTAAATTTATCGCAAATGACTATCGTTTAAAAATGCAAAAACAAGCCGGCATCAACGATGAATCAGTTAGTATCCATTTTATCGGCCGACAAGGCGAGAAAAAAGAATACTCCGGCACCTTGGAGAATGATTGGGTGTGGGAATAAGGGTGTTTGTTTGATAAAGAAAAAACAGTGGACTTCCCGCTGTTTTTTGCTTTCAGGGCGATTTTGTATTATTATGGAGAGGTAACTGAGTAAAGGGCTAAATATGGAAATTGTAAAAACAACCTTGCAAGATGCTTATTTAATCAAGCCGCAAGTCTTTCAAGATGAACGCGGATTTTTTATGGAAACCTATTCGGAGAAAAAATTCAAAGAAGCTGGCATTATGGCTGATTTTGTGCAGGATAACCATGCGATGTCAGTGACACGAGGAGTGCTGCGAGGGCTCCATTTCCAATTAGGGGAAGATGTGCAGGCGAAATTGGTCCGCGTGACCAAAGGGGCAGTGTATGATGTAATCGTGGATCTGCGCAAGGATTCGCCAACTTTCGGCAAATGGGAAGGCTTTGAATTGACAGCGGAAAATTTTTATATGCTGTTTGTCCCGCGGGGCTTTGCTCATGGCTATTGTACATTGGAGGATTATACGGAATTTCAATATAAATGTGATAATTTTTATGCTCCGCAAAGTGATAGCGGTCTGCGATGGAATGATCCTGATTTGAAAATTTATTGGCCGGTGGAAAATCCAATTCTGTCAGAGAAAGATCAACAGCAACAATTTTTTAGAGATTTTAAATCAGCATTTACATTATAAATTTTAAAGTATAAATTTAAAATTTGAAATAAAATTTAAATTAAAAAATATTTAAAAATTAACTCATTTAAGTATTAAAAATTGATTTAAAATTTCAAATTTAAAATTTCAAATTATATGCGATTATTAGTTACAGGCGGCGCGGGGTTTATCGGATCCAATTTTATCCACTATATCTTGAAAAAATATCCCGATTACGAAGTGATTAACTTAGATGTATTGACGTATGCGGGTAACTTGGAGAATCTCAAGGATTTGGAAAATGATTCGCGCTACCGTTTTGTTAAAGGAAATATTGGCGACTATGCTTTGGTAAATAAATTGGTTGGTGAAGTAGATACGGTAGTGCATTTTGCGGCGGAATCGCATGTAGACCGCTCCATTTTGGATTCTAAAGCTTTTATTGAAACTAATATTGTAGGGACACATGCATTGCTGGAGGCAGCTAGGGGAAATGGCAATAAGCGCTTTCATCATGTTTCCACGGATGAAGTGTTTGGGTCTCTCACCGCTACTGATCCAGCTTTTAATGAAAAAACTCCGTATGATCCACGTAGTCCCTATAGCGCTTCCAAGGCTTCTTCGGATCACCTAGTGCGTTCCTATTTTCACACTTTTGGTCTGCCTATCACCATTTCCAATTGTTCCAATAACTATGGTCCATATCACTTTCCGGAAAAACTAATCCCGCTTTTTATCACAAATTTAATCGAGGGAAAGAAAGTTCCCTTGTATGGCAATGGTATGAATGTGCGGGACTGGCTGCACGTGGAGGATCATTGCAGCGCTATAGATATGATTATTCATAATGGCGTGATTGGAGATACCTATTGTATCGGTGGGAATGCGGAAAAGACCAATAAGGAAATTACCTATAAAATTTTGGATCTGATGGGGAAGGGAGAAGAGTCGATTGAGTTTGTGGCTGATCGTCGAGGACATGATCAACGCTATGCTATTGATTTTTCCAAAATAAAGCAGGAATTGGGTTGGGAGCCGAAGATTAATTTTGAAGAAGGTTTGCAAAGGACTGCACAATGGTATCAAGACAATCCGACTTGGTGGACAAACATTAAGAACGGCAGCTATCAAGAGTATTATAAAAAACAGTATGGTGAATAAATGTAATTAGATGGTGAAATATGATGTTATTATTGTTGGAGCTGGACCGGGTGGATTGAAATGTGCTGAGATTTTGAGTCAGCAACATAAAAGAGTGTTGCTTTTGGAAAAAAATGAAGCAATTGGACCAAAAGTTTGTGCCGGAGGAATCACCAGAAAAAGTTTCAAATTTCTAGGTTTGCCCAAAGAAATTGTGGGAAAAGATTTTGACAATATTGTCTTTAAGAATTTTTCCCATCAAACTAAATTGTTTTTTGGAGAGAAATTTATCTATACGGTGGATAGGAAAAAGTTGGGAGAATGGCAATTGGAAAAATTGAAAAATAGTTCAGTAGAGGTGCGCACAAAAGCACTTGTTAGTGAAGTCACTGCTGAGTATGTGGTACTTAACGATTCGGAGAAAGTAGGCTATTCTTTCTTGGTTGGGGCTGACGGATCAAACTCTATTGTGAGAAGGCATTTGGGCCTGAAAACAAAAAATATCGGCATAGGTTTTCAATATCTTATTCCTAGGCAGGAGCGTTATTCGGATATCGAACTATTTTTTGATTCCAAGCTTTTCAATGCTTGGTATTCTTGGATTTTTCCTCATGCTGATTTTGTTTCCGTGGGTTATGGTTGTTTTCCTCGCGTGATGTCCATGCAAAAGGCTCGAGCTAATTTTGAAAAGTGGGCTGAATTAATGAAGATTGATCTTTCTATTGGAAAATTTGAAGCTCATCCAATAAATTGTGATTATCAAGGATATGCTTTCGGTAATGTTTTTTTAGTTGGGGATGCTGCCGGACTGGCTTCCGGTTTCACAGGAGAAGGCATTTATCAAGCACTGGCTTCTGGAACGGACGTGGCGAAAAAAATCATCAATCCGAAGCACAAGACTATGCTAATAGCGGAAATTATCAGGGAAAGAAATCTCCATCATGTTATGCTGGCGATTGTCTATCTATTTGGACCATTGCGTGATGCTATTTTTTGGCTGGTGATCATGATAACAAAAAGTAAAGCAGTGGCCAGATTTCTTTTACGAATTTTGACCTAGCTAAAATTTAAATAATAAAAATTGGGTAATAAAAATATGAAAAAAGTTCTCATTATTGGAGCTAAAGGTATGTTAGGACAGGAATTAGTTAAGGTTTTTAAAAAAGACCAAGTCTATGAGGTGATTGCTTGGGATAGGGAAGAAATTGATATCACCCTAGAGAAAGAAGTAGTGGCTAAGGTTGTTGCCTTGAAACCAAGTGTTATTATCAATGCTACCGGCTATAACGCTGTAGATAAGTGCGAAGAGGACGCGGCCGAGTTTGAAATGGCTAAGCAATTGAATGGCAAAGCACCGGGTTATTTAGCCAAGGTGGCTAAAAAATTGTCAGCGGTTTTTGTGACTTATTCTTCTGACTATGTTTTTGACGGCAATCCGGAAATTCCAGAGCCAGCCGGCTGCACGCATTCCTGCTCTTCTTGTTCTTTGCATGAAGATTTTCAACCTCAGATTGGTTTTGATGAAGAAGCGCCAACGCATCCGATTTCTAATTATGGCAAGTCCAAGGAAATGGGGGAGCAGGCGGTGGCAAGGCACGGAAAGGATTATTACATTATTCGTCCGTCCAAGATTTTTGGTATTCCCGCCACGTCAAGTATGGCGAAAAGAAGTTTTTTTGATGTGATGCTGGAAGCGGGCAAGAAAAACAAGGAGGTTAAGGCAGTAGATGAAGAAACTAGCTGTTTCACTTATGCCCCGGATCTGGCGCAAAAAACCAAGGAAATTGTTGAAGCGGGGAAGCCAGCTGGAATCTATCATGTGGTCAACGGTGACCCTTGCACTTGGTACGAAGGTGTCCTAGAATTATATAAGCAGGCCAAGTTGAAAACCAAAGTCATCCCAGTGGATGGCGCAGAATTTCCTCGTCCCGCCAAGCGCCCTTACTATTCCGTGTTGCTCAATACTAAACTCAATCCATTGCGCAGTTATAGGGAAGCATTGCGCGAATATTTAAAAGGTTTGAAATAAACTAATTTAGTAACTATAATCATATGTCAATTCTGAAAAAACAGGATCCAAAAATCTATAAAGCCATCGCTGGAGAACTCAAGAGACAGCAGGAGGGAATGGAGATGATTGCCAGTGAGAATTATGTTTCCGAAGCCGTGCTGGAAGCTATCGGTTCGGTGTTGACCAATAAGTATTCAGAAGGCTATCCCGGAAAAAGATATTATGGCGGTCAGGAGTATATTGATGTGGTAGAAAGCTTGGCAATTGAAAGGGCAAAAGCGCTTTTCGGGGCTGAGCATGTAAATGTGCAGCCGCATTCTGGAGCACCAGCTAATATGATTGCCTATAGCGCTGTCTTGCAACCGGGCGACAAGATTCTAGGAATGGATCTTTCCCATGGTGGGCATTTGACGCATGGTCATCCGGTGACGCTCTCGGCTAATATCTATAAATTTGTGGGTTACAAGACAGAGGCTAATGGAAAAATAGATTATAAGAAATTAGAGGCTTTGGCAATTAAAGAAAAGCCGAAGATGATTTTGGCTGGGTTTTCTGCTTACACTCGACAATTGGATTACAAAAAATTTGCGGCTATTGCGAAAAAAGTGGGAGCGATTTCGATGATTGATATTGCTCATATTGCCGGGTTGATTGCCGGTAAAGCTATTTCGAGTCCAGTGCCTTATTTTGATATCGTGACAACGACTACGCACAAGACTTTACGCGGACCGCGCGGAGGGATGGTAATGTGCAAAGAAAAATATGCCCGGGCCATTGATAAAGCGACTTTTCCTGGTTTTCAAGGTGGTCCGCATGAGCAGGTGATTGCCGGCAAGGCAGTGGCTTTTGGCGAAGCTTTGAAGCCAGCCTTTGCTAAATATGCCCGACAGACTATTGCTAATGCTAAAGCGTTAGAATTGGAATTGAAAAAATATGGCTTCAAAATCATGTTTGGCGGAACAGATAATCATATGGTGTTGGTGGATGTTTTTGGCAGTAAAGGTGTCAGTGGTAAGGAGGCAGATGCCGCTTTGGACAAGATTGGTATAACAGTAAACAAAAATGTTATTCCAGATGATCCGCGCACTCCGATGGATCCCAGTGGAGTGCGTATCGGCGTGGCAGCAGTCACTACCCGCGGCATGAAAGAAAAAGAAATCAAAAAAATTGCGCAATGGATAAGTCTGGCAATTGAGCATCATACGGATGAAAAGATATTAAAAGTTATTCACACCGATGTCATGGCGCTATGCAAGAAATTCCCCTTGTATAAAAATCTTAAACAATAATAAAAAAAATCATGAAAGGTATTATCTTATCCGGTGGTACAGCGACGCGTCTATTTCCTTTAACTGCCACCACCAGTAAGCAATTGTTGCCGGTGTATGATCGGCAGATGATTTTTTATCCACTTAATACGCTTATTCGGGCGGGTATCAAAGATATTCTGATGATTGTTTCTCCGGAGCACAGTGGGCAGTATTTGAATTTGCTTGGTTCTACGATGAAAAAATTTGGCATCAATATTTATTTTGAGGTGCAGAAGGTGCCTCGCGGATTAGCGGATGCTTTTATTCTGGGAGACTCTTTTATCGGCAAGGATTCGGTGACGATGATTTTGGGGGATAATATCTTCGAAGATGATTTTTCCGAAGCAATTAAGAGTTTTCAATCAGGCGGGCATGTCTTTGCCAAGAAAGTAAGAGACCCAGAGAGATTTGGTGTGGTGCGCTTCGATGAACACCATAATGCAGTAGAAGTGGTGGAAAAGCCTGCGAAGTGGATTAGTGATTATGCCGTGACTGGATTATATATCTATGATAATCGCGTAGTGGAAGTGGCGAAAAATGCGGTACCGTCTGAACGTGGAGAAATTGAAATCACCTCTTTGCAAAATTATTATCTGCAAAAAGGAGAGCTCAAAGTAAGTGCTTTTGAAGGGGAGTGGTTGGATGCCGGGACATTTGATTCACTGCTTGAGGCGGGTAATATTGTGAAAAATAAAGAGCTGTACAAGAATTTTGACCCCATTATCGATCAGGCTATCATTGAGTTTAATGAAGAATTGAAAATTTTAGCCAAAAAAAGATTAAGTTAAAAAAATAAATATTTTTATTTTAAAAATTTTATGAAAATCAAAAAAGCTATTTTGCCAGTCGCTGGATTTGGAACCCGGTTTCTGCCGGCCACCAAGTCACAACCTAAGGAAATGTTGCCCGTAGTGGATAAGCCAGTTATTCAGTATTTGGTGGAAGAGGCGGTAGCTTCCGGTATCGAAGAAATTATTTTTGTTACCGGTCGAGGAAAGCGCGCTATTGAAGATCATTTCGACGTTTCCTATGAATTGGAGGATACCCTAGTAGAAAAAAATAAGCAGGATTTGCTAGCTGCGGTACAAAAGATTTCCGGTCTGGCGAGATTTTCTTATGTGCGCCAGCCGATGCCATTAGGAGATGGACATGCTATTTTGCAGGCTGCGCATCTGATTGGCGATGAGGCAGTGCTAGTGTTGTTCGGGGATTGTCTCTATGACAGTGAGACGCCTGCTTCCAAGCAATTGATTGAGACCTATGAAAAATATGGCGACAGTGTAATTGGCCTTAGTCATGTGGAAAAATCAGAAGTCTCCAAATTCGGCGTGATTGAGGGCGTGCAATTGGACGCTTCTAATTATGAAATTAAAAACATCGTTGAAAAGCCCAAGCCGGAAGAGGCTAAATCAGATTTGGTAGCGGTGGGTAAATATATTATTACGCCGGAAGTGATCGGGGTTTTGCAAGAAATGAAATCTGGAAAGTCCGGAGAAATTCGTCTAGCTGATGCTTTTGAAATTATGCTGGCTAATAATCGACCACTGTATGGAAAGGACTTGGAAGGGGAATGGCTGGATACTGGGGATAAATTTAACTTCATTAAAGCCAGTATTAAATTAGGATTGAAGCATCCTGAGATTGGAGCTAAGTTGCGGGAATTTATCAAAGAAATTAATAAATAATTTTCAATTTTCAATTTTCAACTTACAATAAATTTTCAATTATAAAAATTTTCATTGAAGATTGGTTATTGTAAATTCAATGAAAATTGTTTATTGGTCATTGAAAATTGATGAAAATTGCAATTTCTGCCGCTGATCTTGATCACAAGCGAATTGATGGAACTCGTGTTTATATTTTTAATTTACTGAAACAATTTGGTAAGTTAGATTTGAAGAGCGAGTTTCTAATTTATCATAAAAGTGAATTCAATCCGGAGCTGGAGCCGCCAGTTTTCCCTAATTTTCACGTGACTAAGATTTCCTTCCCCTGGCTATGGACGCAAGCCCGCTTTGCTTATGAGCTTTGGAAATCTCAGGCGGATGTGGTGTGGATGCCGATGGCCGCTTTGCCGATGCTACGCAGAAAAAAAACTAAAACGGTAATAACCATTCATGATTTGGCGTTCAAGCGTTTTCCGGAAACTTTCACAAAAGGTGACTTGCGCAAATTGAATTTTTTTGCGGACTATTCCATTCGCCATGCAGACAAAATAATCGCTATCTCCGAAGCAACTAAAAAGGATATTTTGCATTTCTATCCGGAGGTCAGGGCGGACAAAATCCGAGTGATTTATCATGGCTTTAGCGCAGAGGTTTTCGCTGAAAAGCGTGATATAGTAAGGGAGGAAGAATTGAAAAAGTGCTGGGGCATCCAGGGGGAATATATTCTATATTCCGGCGCCTTGCAACCTCGCAAGAATATTGTCAGGCTAATTGAAGCCTTTGGTGCGTATAAAAAAAGAACGCACTCTCAGGTGAAGTTAGTTTTGGCGGGAGAAAAAGCCTGGCTGGCGGAAGGGATTGAGGTTGCAGCGCAAAAAAGTCCATTTACGAAAGACATTATAATACTCGGTAGGGTCAAATTTTGCGATATAGGGCACTTGTTCCGTGGGGCGAGTGTCTTTGTCTACCCTTCGCTATATGAGGGCTTTGGCATCACTATTTTGGAAGCCTATGCTGCTGGAGTGCCACTTCTCACAGCCTCCAATTCCTCTTTGCCGGAAGTGGCCGGGGAGGCAGCCTTGTATTTTGATGCCGAGGATGTTGCTCAATTGAGCGCACAAATAGAAAAAATTCTCTCTTCTGAGCTATTACAAGCGGGAATGATTGCCAAAGGCAAGGAGCGGTTGCAAGTTTTTTCTTGGGAAAAGTGCGCCCGCGAAACACTAGACTATTTGACAGAATAGTCTTTTTGGTGTATGATATATAGTTGTGGTTCTTTAAGGCTAATAAAATAGCGTTCATTTTTTCATTTTAACAGAACAAAAAAAGGGGTTATTATGCGGAAATTAGAAGATTCCTTGCGTAAGGAAGACAGAGTGGTATGGAGTGTAAGTATGATTATGTTTGTTCTCCTTATGAGCGCTTGTTGGAATTGGTATCAATTTTACAGTGATAACAATATTACTTTGCCACAAATAATGCATAATATGGCAAATGTAAAAGAGCTTTTTATTGAAAATAGGAAGCTAAAAAAATGCCTGGCTGATGGGGGATATTTTCAAAAAGCGGCCCTGCCTTGCAAGATTGATGGCAAAAACACGCTTTGCTTTAGCACGCCAGACGATTATTGGCTTTATGCTAAGTTTCAGGAGTTGTGCATGAAAGATTGAATCTATGCACGGCTCAAGATCCCGCCCTTTGCAAAAATTGCAAGGAGTGGGATTTTTTTATTGAGAGTGGTTTTACTTTTCTCTTTTTCTGTAATATTATTTAAGTATGGTAAAAAACAAGAAAAAGCGCGTAATTGTGGGGATGTCTTCCGGGGTGGATTCGTCGGTGGCAGCAGCTCTTCTGCAGCAGCAAGGCTATGAAGTCGTGGGTGTTTTCATGCATTTTTGGAAAGAATCAGTGGCAGAAAGTCTAGCGGAAAATAAATGTTGTTCATTAGAATCTTTGGAGGATGCCAGAAGGGTGTGTCAGATACTTGGCATTCCTCTCTATACGGCTAATGCGGAAAAAGAATTCAAACGGGAGGTGGTAGATTATTTTCTGGATGAATATGCTGGAGGACGCACTCCTAATCCATGCGTGGCTTGCAATGAATTTATTAAGTTTCGAGTGTTGTTGAAAAAAATGCTGGAGATGGGTGGTGATTTTATTGCCTCCGGTCATTATTCACGCATTGAAAAGAAGGTGGTGGGCACAGAGATCAAATACCATTTGTTTTGTGGCAAGGATAAAGATAAGGACCAATCCTATTTTTTATACAATTTCAATCAAAAGCAACTAGCCAAGATTCTTTTTCCTATCGGAGGCTATGAAAAGCCAGCCATCAGAAAAATAGCGCAGAAATTAGGCTTGCCAGTTTTTGATAAAGATGACTCGCAGGGATTATGTTTTACGCCGGAAAAGTATCCGGAGAATTTCCTGCGGCGTAATTTAAAATTGAAAAAGGGGAGTATCGTAAATACGGATGGTAAGATATTAGGTGTTCATGAAGGCTTGCCGCTCTATACCATTGGTCAGCGAAGAGGAATTAATATTGGCGGAAATGGCCCCTATTACGTGGTCAATAAAGATTTGCAGAGTAATAGTTTGGTGGTAACTAATAACAAGGAGGATGCTGCTTTATTTTGTAATAAGATGGAAGTGGAAAGGGTGAATTGGATTGTGGCGCAGCCCATCTTGCCTTGCCAAGTCTGGGTGAAAGTGCGATATCGGCATCCCATGGTTTCTGCTATAATAAAAGAAGGAAAAAATGACACCTACGAAGTGGAATTTATGGAGCCGCAACAAGCTATTTCTCCCGGTCAATCGGCGGTTTTTTATACTGAGGCAGGAGAAATGTTGGGTGGGGGCAGGATTAAATAAATATTAACATTAAAAATATATGTATTCACAATACGCTAATGCTAATCGGGGCAATATGAATGATCAGGAGCGTCACAAGCGGATTGCCGACTTGCAGCGGGAAATGATGATGGTGGAGGCTGATATGAAAAAATTTTTGAATGAAAAGGCTATGTTGGAAGCGGAAGAGCGAAAAATAAAAAAAGACATTGATAGCTTGCGTGCCAATATGCAGGAAAAAGAAAGAAAAATACGCGTTTCCAATCAGAATATTGATATTAAAAGAGCAGAAATAATGCATTTGAGAAAATTGCTGAATGTTTTATAATTATTTATTTAGAAAAATATGCCTATCTATAAATTTGAAGAAACAGTGAAAGAGATTGTTGGTGAGAAAGGAATGAGTCTTTTTGGCAGTCACACGGATTTGCTGTGGCAGATTAAAAAAGATTTGGAGAGCCGGGAGATTTCTGCCGATGAGGTGCCGGAAAAAATGAAGGAAAATAAAGATTTTCGTTTGAATTTTTCTCGGGATGATTTTGAAACTATTGTGAAAGCTATAAAATAATTAAGGATTGGAATTTTTATGAAAGCAGTTGAAATTAGAAAAAAATATTTAGACTTTTTTTCCGCTCAGGGGCACGTGGTGGTGCCAAGCGCTTCGCTTTTGCCTGAAAATGATCCCACGACTTTGTTCACGGGTTCGGGAATGCAGCCGATGGTGCCTTATTTGCTGGGGGAGAAGCATCCTCAAGGGACGCGCTTGGTGGATTCGCAAAAATGTTTTCGCAGCGGGGATATTTCCGACGTGGGGGA
>JBAZXY010000018.1:0-16442 GCA_041659585.1 Parcubacteria group bacterium
ATCTTGAATATATTTTTCGCTCATCCATTTATCAAAATGAATTTGCATTTTTTCCTCTACTGTTTTTTTAATAATATCCTCTATAATCTCAGCCGCCGCCGATTGCCCGATTTCTTTTACGTCTTTCAAATTACCATATTTTTTATGCAAAACATCAATATATTCACCTGTATACACAGCCTCAGTATCCTTTAGCACACTATGTCCTAATTTCATCACCTGTCCTCCCGCATCATTCACATAATATTCACTCGTCACCTCAAATCCACCTTTTCTCAAAACGCGAGTAATTGCATCACCACAAAAACCGCCCCGTCCATTACCCACTGTCAGTGGCCCGGTCGGATTGGCGGAAATAAATTCATTATTTATTTTCTTTGTTTTTTTCTCTCCGGTTCCAAAAAACTCTTTTTTATCTAAAATTTCCGCCACTTTGTCCTGCAAATATTTGTCGGCTAAGTAGAAATTTATATACCCAGGAGCAGCTACCTCAACTTTCCCAAATTCCTCATGTCCGACTTCTTGCAATTTATGCTTGATATTTTCCGCGATTTCCATAGGACTCTTGCTCACTTTTTTGGCTAAAACTAGGGCTATATTAGTCGCGTAATCTCCGAATTGCTCCTCTTTCGCATAATCCACCGCAAAAACCACCTGTTCCAATTCAAACAATTCCCCTACTGCCTGTTGAATAATTTTTACTAATTTCTCTTTCATCTTTCAAGTCTAGCCTAAAAAGAAATATTTTTCAATAGTAAGATACATTAACTTTTTCTTGATAATGAGAAGAAACCTGCAAAAAAACAACCTTACAGTCTGCCATTTCTCTTGGCAGCAAAGAAAAGAGGAAGAGCTACAATGAGCCTTCCAATAAACTCTTGAACTCTTTATAAATATTCTCCAGCGTTATTAATTCCGGATTCCCATCACTAGCCACCACTTCCATCCTAGCCCTGATTAATCGCTCTTTTAATACACTCATATCAGCAGTTTCTCTTTGTCCATTCTGAAAATTAATAAACAAGTACTGCATGTACAGGATGAACTCTTTGCACGCATCATCCTCTTGATATCTTTCCAACAAATCATTGATAATATCATAGATTTTACCAATATCATCTCCCGCCTGTTTAAAGTCCCTATAAATTGAGTTCAGAGTGTCTTCGCCCACCGGACTGATTGAAGCCATTATTTTTATTTTTGATCTTATCAGTTCTTCCTTGCTTCTGTCGGCATCCCAATTGCGAAATTTAGCTTCGGTAAAAACCTTCTCCATGGTACGCAAATATTCCACAAAAGACTTGCAATCAGCGTATTCCCCATACTTTTCCGCTACCCGCACATAAGCTAACTCTATTTTTTCCATCTGAGTATTGAGCTGCTTTTCCCGACCAGCCTCCATCATCCTGGCATAAGCAGTGTCAAAATTCTCTTCTCCTTGCCCCTCATGCAATTGATCTTGATAATTCATAATAATATTTTATTTTTTATGCTACCTTATTTTTAGAAAAATCACCTCTCGCTTCTCACAAAAACATATACTAGAGCAAAAAACATTGTTAAAGAGCCCACCAAGGAAAGTAATCCGAAAGAACTTTGCCCTTTTAATTGAAGCGTGAGCCAATCAATATAGATAGGAAAATATTTATTTACCCAATCACTTAGAAACGTCATTGCTTGCGAGAGAAGTTCCATCATACATTTTTTAAAAAAATAATCTCAGCCCTCCCTATGCAGACTATGTCCCTAGGGCCTGACTGAAACAAATTAAATTTATTTTAAACTTATTTATCACCTTTTTCTAAATTATACTCTATTTTCGGCAAATAAAAAAGAGGTTTTTCAACCTCTTTTTTTATTTAGCCTATCCCATCTTCTAATGGCTAGTTTCCACAGCTAGCGTCTGGTGCAGTATTAGTATTAGCAGCTCCCTCTCCAAAACCTGGTGCAGGAGGTGCATCTGATAATTTAGTCTCACATTCCTTGGGTGCAACAGTGAAAGCTGCGCAAATGGCCTTCAAGATGCTGGCCGAATCCCGTCCGGATTCCGCCACTACCCCATTAATTACTAGAGTAGGTGATCCCTGTACTGCATATTTAGCATTTAAATCCTTTTCCACATTAAATCTAGGAAATTGCCCATTACTCCAAGTAGCCTTATCTGCCGCATCTTTAGTCACAGAAAATTTTGCATCCACTTGAGCGATACAAGCCTTGATTCCGGCGCTAGCAATGCCAGCTGAGGCCAAACAAGTGTCTGAGGTGCCCTCCCCTTTCTTCAAGAAGCATCCTAAATAATTTGAGAGCTTAGTCGGCTGCGTTTTTTCAATGCAATATTGGCGCAAATTCTCCGCTATCTCCTTGTCTCCATGCATAACATAATCTACAAAACGCAGATTATAATTTATTTTTGTTCCTAGCGCGGCTACTACCGGCAAAATACCTTTCTCCATCTGCGTGCCATATGGGCAATAACTCATTACAAACAATTCTACAACAGGCTTATCTGATTTAGTAATTTCTTGTGCCGCTGACTTATCTTGCTTGGCTGCCTCTTTTTGCTTTTCAATTTCATCAAAGGTGATGACGTCCTGAATAAGCTTGGTCCCATCTTTTGTTACATACACAAATTGATCTTTTCCGCTGGCGGTGATAGTCACTTTGTATAAGTCACCATCTAGCACCACATCTCCCACAGTCACCTTTCCACCACTGTCCGCCACCAAACTCTCAATCTTAGCCTTAATTTCATCAAGACCAACTGTTACTTGTTTGGTCTTCTTATAGTATGGGAAAGCTATGAAACCTACAATAACCACTGCTAAAATAACCCCTAAAATAATTTTCTTTTTATTATCGAAATTACAAAAAGATTTTTTTTCGCAGACTTCCGCAGATTGAACTTCCTCGACCTTTGTTTCTTCCATTTTTGTCTCTTCCATTTATTTTTTAAAAAAATTAATTACTTTTCTATTTTACACTATCCTCTTTTTTTAGACAACACCATCCTTCGCTCAGAATCACATTCACCCCGCTAAAAGCACCCGGATTCTTTACAATTTCCCACAAATAAGCTACTATTTTCAATGACTAAACTCTATGCATTCTTTAACAAACACTCCAGGAGGAATCATGCTTCAACAAATTATGCGCGCATTCGAAGCGCATTGCGAGATGATCATATCTCAACTTGACCAATTGAATTGCCCTTATAACAAAATCAGGATTATTCAATCCAGCACATCCTCTCAAATGGCAGTAATGCGCATCCCTTATCCGATATTTGAATTTATTCAAAAAAACTATACCCGACAAGGTGTCATAAAAATTGAAATGATTCAATTTGATTTTGATTACACTCAACATCAAATAACCGTTATTGGCACACACTCTCTCGCTCTTTTCTCTTTCTTATTAGACACCTTAGTCCACAACCTGCAACAAACACAAAAATTTATTCCAAAAAAACCTTAGAATTCCTTCATCACAACATTTACAGCATCTTAGGTATCATCTACGATGCTTTTTTATTTCAGTTGCAGCTTGCGCAATTCCATGATCTCATCCCGAATAATAGCGGCTTTTTCAAATTGCAACGCCTTAGAAGCCTCCTTCATCTCTCGCTCTTTTTGTTTAATATAACCCTGGATATCTTCCAGTGATTCCAATTCCGCAAAGTCACGCACCAGCTCGGGCTTGATTTCATGATCCACAATCGATTCAATATTTTTCTTAATCGTCTGGGGGGTGATATGATGTTTTTTATTGAAAGCCTCTTGCACCGCTCTACGGCGCGTTGTTTCCTCCATCGCTCGCTGCATCGAACCAGTGATTTTATCTGCATATAGGATAACCCTGCCGGAAACATTTCTCGCCGCTCGCCCAATAGTTTGAATAAGGGAAGTTTCGCTGCGTAAAAAACCTTCTTTATCCGCATCAAAAATCGCTACCAAGGAAACTTCTGGCAAATCCAATCCTTCCCGCAAAAGATTCACCCCCACCAAAACATCGAATTCTCCCCGGCGCAAATTCTCCAGTGTGCGGATGCGATCCAACGTATCCACTCCCGAATGCAGATATTGATTTTTTATCCCATGCTCTAATAAAAACTCACTCAAATCTTCCGCCATTTTTTTAGTCAATGTCGTAATAAGCACACGCTCTTTTTTTATTATGACCTTTTCTATTTCTTGCAAAACATCCTTCACTTGCCCTCTGGCGGGCCGCACTATAATCACCGGGTCAATCAGTCCCGTCGGTCGAATAATCTGCTCGATAATGCCACCGCCTATTTTTCCATGCTGAGAATGCTCCAGCTCATAAGAACTGGGAGTGGCTGAAGTAAAAATCAGCTGATTGATTTTCTTCTCAAATTCAGCAAATTTAAGAGGTCGATTATCAAAGGCACTAGGCAAGCGGAAACCGTTGTCCACTAAAGATTTTTTGCGCGCATAATCCCCATTGAACATCCCGTTGAGTTGTGGGATAGTGACATGCGATTCATCCACCACCATCAAGAAATCCGCCGGGAAATAATCAATCAGCGTATAGGGAGCTTCGCCAGGACTTCTTTGCGTCAAGAAGCGGGAATAGTTTTCAATTCCATTACAATAACCCACCTCTTTCATCATCTCAATATCCTGTTGCGTTCTTCTACGCAATCTTTCTGATTCCAATAGCTTTCCTTCTGTCTGCAATTGAACCAAGCGCTCTGTCAATTCCTGCTCAATTTCCTTTTGCGCCTCCGCCATAATCGGCTCCGGCACCACAAAATGCTTGGCCGGATAAATCACGGCTCTTTCTAATTTCCCCAAAGTTTCCCCGGTCAAAAAATCATATTCGAAAATTTTTGCCACATAACTCCCTTCCAGCTCAATGCGTACCACCACTTCCCTGGCGGGCGACATAATTTCAATCACATTTCCATTCACGCGAAACTTAGCCCGCCCCAATATGTCCGTGCGCAAATATTGCATTTCAATCAGGCGCGTGACAATCTCTTCTCTGGTTTTTTTCTCGCCTACCGCCATTTCCATGGTGATATCGCGATAATATTCCGGAGAACCCAAACCATAGATGCAAGACACAGAAGCCACAATAATCACGTCGCGCCGCCCCAAAAGAGCCGCTGTGGAAGCATGTCGCAACCGGTCAATCTCCTCATTGATTTGCGATTCTTTTTCGATATAGGTATCGCTGGCAGAGATATACGCTTCCGGCTGATAATAGTCATAGTAGGACACAAAATATTCCACCGCATTTTTCGGAAAGAACGTGCGGAACTCTTGCGCCAGTTGCGCGGCCAAAGTCTTGTTAGGAGCAATCACCAGAGTCGGTTTTTGCGTTGCCTCAATGACGTTGGCCATGGTGAAAGTCTTGCCGGACCCGGTCACACCCAACAGCGTCTGGAATTTTTTCCCAGCCTCGAGCCCCGACACCAGCTTTTCAATCGCCTGTGGTTGGTCTCCTGCCGGTGTATATTTTGAATTAATCTTGAATTTCATAATATTAACTCTAATCCAATCTATGACTAATTACAAGAAAGCATCTTATATAATTTCTACCATTCAGCAATAATTTTATTAAAACCTATCCAAACAAAAAAGGAATCCAATTCCTTTTTTGTTTTTTTAAGCTTATATTATAAAGCATATCACAAGTAACCCTTCTCACTTTCTCTTAATTTTTCAATAATTTTTTTCACTTCCCCGGCGCTATTTTTGTCAGCCACCAAAATGGCATCCTCACTTTCGATAATGATGATGTCTTTGAGCCCCACTGTGGCGACTAACTTATGTCCCGCGTGAATAAAACAATCTGCACTGCCACTATCAATGTGTTTGCCATTTACCACAAAAGACTTGTTGTCCTGTTTGAGAAAATCAAAGAGGCTTCCCCAGTTGCCCACGTCGCTCCATTGCATTTCCGAAGGCACCACTAGGCGATCTTTCTTATCTAGCTTCTCCGCAATCGCGGTGTCAATCGGTTCATTTTCCAAGGAAAAATATAATTTCTCAATTTTCTTTTTATTTATTATTTTCTTCTCCCATTCCTTTTCTATTTTATCGAGAACCTCTGCCGTCTTAGGCGTCCATTTCTTCACTAACTGCAAAAAGTCTGGAGCAGAAAAAATGAAATAACCCGCATTCCATAGATACTCCCATTTGGCTAAATACTTTTCCGCCGTTTTGCGATCCGGCTTTTCCACAAAAGCATCCGCCAGAAAAACTTTTTTTCCCGCTACTGCATCAAACTCTTTTCCCATACGGATATACCCCAGTCCTGTATCCGGACTAGTGGGATTAATACCAACAATCACCAATTTCTTAACATTTTTTTCTGCTGCACACAAAGCGGAAAAAAGTGAAGCGCAAAATTCGTCCACGTTTTTAATCACGTGGTCTGAAGCCACTGTCGCCACAATAGCCTGCGGATTGATTCTGGTTATGTATTTAGCCACCAGAGCAATAGCCGGCGCTGTGCCTCGGGGCATCGGCTCTAGAATCAATTGTTCTCTCCCTAATTGCGGTAATTGCGCCAAGGTTAAATCCACATAGGCGTCGGTAGTGGAAATAAAGATATTCTCTTTAGGCACAACACGCGCCACCCGCGCATACGTTTCCTGAATCATAGTCTTATTGGAAGTGAAGCGCTGAAATTGTTTCGGTTTTTGTTTGCGGCTCAAAGGCCATAAGCGCGTGCCTGTTCCTCCCGCCATAATGACAGCATAAAAATTTCTTTTCTTTTTTATCTTTAACATATCGCTAAATAATTAATTAATTACTTGTGCTAATTTATCCATCTACTTTACAAAATTTTCTGTCTCTGTTATTTATTGGTATTATGCTATAATTAAAACATAATAAATTAGAAAATAAAAGCCTAGCAAAAATAAAACTATTTCTCGACATTATTTATCCTGCCCGATTAAGGATTGACTAAATGCCCTTGCTATGCTAAGCTACTACAAGCTCTATGAAACTACTCCTTAGAATTTTAGCCAATTGCGTAGCTATCTTACTGGCTACTAAATATTTACCCGGCTTTATTTTTACGGGAACACCGGCCGATCTTTTTATCGCCGGAGTAGTTATTGGCCTAATCAATGCCTTAGTTAAGCCAATTATAACCTTAATAGCCTTGCCTGTCGTGTTTTTAACTCTTGGACTTTTCAATATTATTATCAATGTAGGATTGCTATTGCTTGCAGATAGATTCCTGGAAAAACTAAGCATTCAAAGCTTTTGGACCGCTTTTTGGGCGGTAATCCTTTTTAGCCTAACCAACTTTATCATCTCTCGCTTGAATAAATTAGCTACTAATAAACACTAATCCTAAAAAAATGATAAAATTCATCAACATCGCTGAAATTGTCATCGCTATCAGCCTAACCGCTTCTATTCTTATCCAGAATCGTGGCGCTGGCCTATCCTCTACTTTCGGAGGAGATTTCGGTGGCTATCATAGCAAGCGCGGTTTTGAAAAATTCATCGTATTTTTTTCTTCTATTCTTGCGATTCTGTTTATAATTCTAGCTATTGTATCTTTAATTCTTAGCAACTAACACTCTCTATAAAAAGTAACTACACTTCTGCACTAATTTTGCGAACTGAATGATTGTCGGTAATTAATCCTGAAAGTTGGTGCGGAAGTAAAAACATATTAGTAACTATCCCAAAAACCATCGGTCCATCCTAACACAATGGCCCAAAATCATAAAAGTACTTACCGCAAAGGAAAAAATTGCCTTCTATTTATTATTATTTATTTTCATCAGCTCTCTTCTTAGTTGGGGAGTTATCTATTATTATTCAAAAACAGAAGCTATTCCAGCTTATGGAGGAGAATATATTGAAGGCATTGTGGGTCAACCTGCTCATGTCAATCCAGTTATTTCCTCTTCCAACAACGCAGATGATGATTTAACGCAAATTATTTTTAGCAGCCTCTTTAAATATGATGCTGAGGGCGCTATTATTAATGATGTCGTGGAGGATTATTCCGTTTCTGAAGATAAAACAGAATATGTCGTCCATCTGCGAAAAAATGTAACTTGGCATGATGGAGAAAAACTTACTGCAGCAGATGCCCTATTCACTATCAATCTCATCGCTGATCCCGCTTATAAAAGCCCTTTGCGCTCTAATTGGCAAGGAATTGAAACCAGCAGCGCTGATGATTATACGTTGAATTTCAAAATTAAAACGCCTTACGTAGGATTTCTCAATAATCTAACTTTTGGCATCTTGCCTAAGCATTTATGGGAATCAGTTGGTCCAGATAAATTTTCCTTGACCAATCTTAATCTTGAGCCTATCGGCAGTGGACCCTATAAGTACAGTACTATGCAAAAAGATTCCAATGGCAATATTCTTTCTTACAAAACAGTAGCTAATCCCAATTATTTCGGAGGCAAACCCTATATTTCAAAAATAACTTTCGACTTCTATTCAGATGATGAAGCTGTTATCGCTGCTTACAACAAAAAAGAAATTATGGGCATTAGTAATATTTCACCCAATAAAATAGGAGATATCAAACTGCAACAAAGCACCAACACCCATGCCTTTAATATCCCCAGATATTTTGCAGTTTTTTTCAATCAAACTAAGAGCATCTCCCTATCCCATGACGAGGTGAGAAAAGCCTTGGCCTACGCGACTGATCGCCAAGAAATCATTAATACGGTATTGGCTAGCAATGGTAATGCGGTTTATTCACCAATTCTTCCTAATATGATAGGCTACGATGAGAATGTTGATAAAATGGAATTTGACCTAACCAAAGCCAATCGCCTTCTTGATGAGGGAGGTTGGATCAAGAATGATGATGGTTTCAGAAAAAAAGATGATGTCAGCCTAGAAATCAATTTAGTAACCACAGACTGGACAGAGCTATCCAAGACAGCTGAAATACTAAAATCCCAATGGGGAAAAATTGGCGCCAAAGTTAATATTAATAACCTTTCTATTTCGGATATCCAACAGAACTATATTAGACCTAGGGAATATGACGCTTTGCTCTTTGGGCAAGTCCTAGGAGCTGATCCAGACCCTTATTCCTTCTGGCACTCTTCACAAAAAAGAGATCCAGGACTCAATCTGTCTCTCTTTGGTGATTCCGATACAGATAAGTTGATTGAAAATGGAAGAATTGAATTTGACACGACCAAAAGAACTCAATTCTATAAAGACTTTCAAGAAAAACTGCTCGCTGAAATTCCTGCCGTTTTCTTATACAGTCCTGATTATGTCTACCCTGTCAACAAGAGAGTGCAAGGACTCACAGTTAAAAACCTTATCCTGCCGTCAGAAAGATTCTCCAATATTGAAAAGTGGTACATTGAAACGACTCGCATTTGGAAATAAAGCATTTCTGATATATAATTAAGTTACTTTTTGATATCTTCTCTTCCAACTAAACAGTCCTACCCAGAGAAATCCCTGGGGCCTACGTGTGTTGCGATAGGAAAAATTTTATTGGCTATTTTTTAATTTTTATTCGATAGACCTGGTGCGTAATAAGTTGCGTAACGAAATTTTTATATTTTGAGGTATAGTTTTTCAAACAATTTTTGCGGCTTAGTTATTGCCAAGCCAATAAAATTTTTGGGGAATTTGACCAAAATACAAAAACTGCAGTAGTAAATTATTACGCACCAGGCCTAACACAATTGCATGCTAAAACAAACAAATGCCCTCGACAAAGAAAATTTACGCCAAGTTATTCTTGATTTTCCGGCTCAATTTGAAGAAGGACTGAAGCTAGCCAAAAACATTAGCGCTAAAGGTGATTTTAAATCCATAGAAATATCCGGCATGGGCGGATCATCCTTGCCAGCTAATATCCTCCGTGTCTATCTTGGATCCACCTACCCTAAAAACAAAGCTAACAGCAAGCGCCTGGCTATTTTCCAAAACAGATTCTACTCCCTGCCACCGGAAGCGTATGATAATTCATTAAACTTCTTTGCTTCCTATTCCGGGAACACCGAAGAAACCGTTTCCTCACTCAAAGAAGCTATCAAGCACAAACTTCCCAGCATTGGCCTGGCTACAGGAGGAAAGATATTGGAACTGTGCCAAAAAAACAACATCCCTTGCGTTATCTTGCCTACTGGCATCCAACCTCGCTATGCTACTGGCTATTTCTTTGCTGCGATGTTTCAAATCCTGGTCAATCTAGGGCTTATTGAAGATAAAACTAAGGAAATTATAAAACTAGCCCATCAACTTGAAACTAATAGTAAAAAGTTGGAAGGTGAAGGCAAAAAACTGGCAAAAAAATTAGTAGGCAAAACGCCGGTAATCTATGCCTCTCCCAAATACAAATCCGTTGCGATGATTTGGAAGATAAAAATGAATGAAAACGCTAAGACTCCGGCCTTTTATAATTTCTACCCGGAACTCAATCATAATGAAATGGTTGGCTACAGCCTGCCTCAAGGAAAATTCCATATCATCAATCTACTTGATAAGGAAGATCATCCACAAAACATCAAAAGAATGCAAGTAACTGCCAAAATACTAAAAAAGAAAGGGATTAGCAGCAGCACTATTGAGATGCAAGATTCTAATATTTTTAATACCATCTTTACCACTCTATTATTGGGAGACTGGACATCCTACTATTTGGCGCTAGAGTACAATCAAGACCCTACTCCAGTTGATATGGTAGAGGATCTAAAAAAACAACTTGCCTAAGGCAAAACACCCCCCTAATCATCTAGCTTGGAAATAATCCTTTGATCTATTTCACAGGTTTGGTGTTGATGGAAAATAATTACGATAATAAAATATAATTCTTATAACTAAATAACTTTAACTTACATCCCTGATTTTTCAGTGATGTAGCACAATAATAAAAAAATGATTATACACAAAAATGAGTCTGGACCAAGACCACACAAAACGAGCGCTTCACCTGTCAAACTAACAGGTTCATACGCGACAACTAAAAGTTTGCCTAGCACTAATAATAAACATGCCGGACCTAAAAAAAGCTATTCCTCGCATCCCAGAAACTCCTCCCCACGCAAAGAGGGCTTAGCAACATCGCAACACAAAAAATCAGCCTTGCCTGAAAATAAAGATGTTCTTCGCATAACCCCTCTTGGGGGCAATGAGGAAGTGGGTCGCAACATGACTATCTTTGAATATGATGGTGACATTGTCATTCTAGATATGGGCATGCAATTTCCTGAAGAGGATATGCCCGGCATCGATTACATCATCCCTAACATTAGCTGTCTTAAGGGCAAAGAAAAAAATATTCGCGGCGTCATCCTAAGCCATGGCCACTTAGATCACATCGGAGCCGCACCGCTTCTTCTCAAGGAGTTAGGCTACCCACCTATTGTTGGTCGCGACATGACCATAGCCATGGTAAAAAAGAAATTAGAAGACTTTGAAAAAGGATCTGCTGAAAAACTAAATACCATCCGCATCAATCAAATCTCTGATAAAATCAATCTAGGAAAATTCAAAATTGAATTTTTTAATGTAGAACATTCTATTATGGATGCTGTAGGAGTCATTCTGAAAACACCCCATGGCACAGTTATCCATCCTGGAGATTGGACTATGGAAAAAGATGCTACAGGAAAAAGCCTGGTTACCTACACTGAACTTGCTAAATTACCCAGCCCCAAAATTATTATGCTAGAAAGCCTTGGCGCCATCGTTACCAACCCCAATCGTACCACTGAGGAAACTATGTATCGCAATCTGGATAAGCTAGTTAGCGAGGCTGCAGGAAAAATAATTATTGGTACTTTCTCTTCTCAGATAAAAAGAATTGGCCATATTCTTGAATATGCTGAACAAATTGGCAAGAAGGTAGCCCTAGATGGCTACAGCATGAAAATGAACGTGGAAATAGCCAAAGAATTAGGCTACATCAAAATGCATAAGGAAACCCTGATTCCAGTATCTGATATCCATAAATTTCCCGATAACAAAATTGTTATTATTTGTACTGGCGCTCAAGGAGAAGGAAACGCCGTTTTATCCCGTATCGTGAATGATGAACACCGTTTCATTCAAATTCAAAAAAAGGATACCATTATTTTCTCCTCCTCAGCTATTCCTGGGAATGAACGCACTGTCCAAAGACTCAAGGATAATCTTTACCGCAAATGCGATAATGTTATTCACAGCGATGTTATGGATGTGCATGTTAGTGGCCATTGTAGCGCCCAAGACATCCAAGAAATGCTCCGCCAAGTCCAACCAGACTTCTTCCTGCCTGTCTATGGCAATCATTATATGCTGAAAGAAGCTGAGAAATTAGCCCAAAGAATTGACTTCAGGAAAGATCATATCTTTGTCCTCGATAATGGTTCTCAGCTAGAGTTCAAAAATAATGAAGCTAAGTTGCTTCCCAAGAAAGTAGACACCAGCTATGTGATGGTAGATGGATTAGGCGTGGGAGACATTGGTCAGGTAGTACTGCGTGATCGACAACTTCTTTCTCAAGATGGTATGTTTGTCATCACAGTAATCATCGACAGCAAGACTAAGAAAATCATCGGCAAGCCCCAAGTGACCTCCAGAGGATTTATTTTCGTCAAGGAAAATTTTGACCTAGTGAACGCCACCAAGAAAAAAGTGGAGGAGATTGTGGCTAAAAAAACCTCTATTGACACCGCCATTAACTGGGAGTATGTGCGCAATAATATCCGTGAAACAGTTGGCTCTTTTCTCTATTCTAAGACTGAAAGAAGACCAATGATTCTGCCGGTAGTAATCGAAGTATAAGAAGCGCCAGCAATAAACAAAAAAACTACTTTTTCAAGTAGTTTTTTTGTTTTCTGGCTCAAGCTATATTACTCAGTTATCTTGAAATCACTACCTCCGATGACAAGGATGTCAGCTGCGGGTTTTCGCTCTCCCTCAGGAAGGCTGATTATCTCAGCATTCAAAGCCTCCGCTATCCTTTGCGCCATATCCGCTTGCTGTCCTGATAAATCAATTACAGCTGTTTTGTCATATTCACCAGTTGCATTAGTTTTTTCTCCAATAGCTATCCCGGAAATGCTAGTTAACATATCACTAATTTTTTGCGCCAAGCCCTTTGTCTTAGAGCCATTATAAATAGCCACTTTCACTGATGTTTCTACCGCCGCTTGTTCACCATCAGGACTGGCATCTTTTTTCACATTTTCTGCTGGAGCACTATTGGAACTATAGTCCAAACCAGATACCTGATTAACTTCTATAATTTTATTAGTAGCTGGTCGAAATAAAATAGCTTTCTTATTCAATGTGTAAATCAATACTCGATCACCATTTTGCGCATTAGCAAAAAACTTCTGATTCTTCACCTTAGCCACGTCCGTCACTGTTGCCAAAATAGGCTCCTCATCATCCGGCAACTCCATAATATCCCCAATGGCGTTTTTAGTTGCATCAGCATCCTTTTTAGCTTGTTCAGCACTACTCAAGGCAACATTAGGCACGATTCCGGGCTTCCGATATTGTATATAGAAATAGAAAGCGGTTGCCCCTAATGTAACCATGATCACAAACACCAGAAAAGCCACAATCAAATTATCCCTAGTGGCCTTTTTCTCTATAGCCACTTTTTCTTGATCGCTCAAATCAGCCAACACATCCTCCTTTTTTTCTATTCCCCCTCCCGCCTGCACAACTGAATCAGCCGACTCAATTTCTTTTACTTTCTCAAGCGGCCGCACATCTTCATTCAAAGGATTTATACTTTTCTTTTTTCCAAATGAAAATCTACTCCAAAATGATTTACTTTCTTTTTTCTCAGCCACAATCTCTGCTGTCCCAGCCGCTAAATCCTTTTTTTCTGCCTCAGCCTTCTCTCTCATTTTATTCTTAATTTCCTCTCGCATAGCCACAATAGCCGCATCCTCATCCACATCATCCACTACTGCCTCTGCTTCGCTCTTTTCTTCCATAGGTACAGCTTCAACTTTCCTTGCTGACAATCTCCCCAGCATTTCATCCTTAGTCATACCACCATCCTCAACTGCCGCTTCCTCAACCGTTGCAATTTCCTCCATTCCCACTTCAGCCTCAACAGCCTTCCCAATTTCCCAAAGATTTTCCTTATCCAAATCTGCTATTTCTGAAACAACTTCGCGCTCCTCTACTGGTAGCATATCATTCATAAGCGGCTTTGCACTCTTTTTCGCAATCACGCTTTCCGCCTTTGGTGTAACGGATTTTTTAACTACTTTATGCGCCACTTCTTTTTCCGACAATACGGTCTTCTCCGCAAGCTCTTTAGAACGAAGATGCGCTGGACTTTTTTTAGAAACAGTTCCGGCATGCAAATGCACCACAGAAGCGCTTTTTTTAGTAGTTTCTTTTTTTATAGCTGAAATTTTTTTACCATACAGATCATCAATCTTTTTTGTTTTTGAAATATCTGTATGTTTTTTTTCTTTTTTGATTTCTACTTTTTTCATAGCTAAAATTTTATTTTTTCTTATTCAGATAATATCATACTTTTACTATTGATGCAAAAAAGGTATAATAGAAAATGTTAACTCTAGAAAATATTATGAAAAAAAATGTCATCCTAATCATCCTAATTATTAGTTTAACCTTCTCAATTATTTGGAATATCATCCATTACCAAAAGAATACTGCGCCAGAAGCTGATTTTAAAAAATGCTCTTCTCAATATCCTCTTATCAGCTCCGAGCTGGATTGCGGCACTATTAATGAAAAGATTGAACAGGTGGAAGATATTGATAAGAAAATAGAAGACCTGACCAACAAAGAGGAACAAGCCCATAATGCTCAGCAAATATCAGTCTTCTTTCGCGACCTCAATAGCCGGCGTTGGTTTGGAGTTAATGAAAATGTTAATTTCTACCCCGCTAGCCTAGCTAAGCTTCCCATGGCGATGATGTTTTACAAAACAGCTGAGGTCAATAAAAAAATCCTGGATATTCCCTTAGCTATAAGCGCAGAGAACATAAAAACTAATGAAGGCCAGCATTACATCCCCCAAGAATCGCTTGAAAATGGCAAATTCTATCCTATAAAAGAACTGCTTCGTCGCATACTTATATTCTCTGATAATGCGCCGATTGACCCCCTGATGCGCGCTTCTGACTCATTCAGAACATCCATTCTGACCGATCTCGGCATCTTCTTTGAGCCGGAAAGTGCAAAAGATGAGGATGGAAGTTGGAATATAAATGCCAAGAACTATGCTAATCTTTTTCGCATATTATTTAATGCGTCCTATATCCGCCCTGAATACTCCAATGAGATACTTGACCAATTATCTCAATCCACGTTCAAAAATGCCCTGGCAGCTGGGGTGCCTGAAGGGATAAGAGTAGCCCATAAATATGGTGAGATGTCTCATCTAGATGCAAAAAGCCAGCAAAAATCCCTTATTCTCAATGATTGTGGCATTATCTACAAAAAAGACCATCCTTATATACTTTGCATTATGACTCAAGGGGATAAACTTGAAGAACTCGAAAGAATTATTAGAGAAATCTCCAAAACCGTTTATGATTCATCCTCACTATAAAGCTAATTTTTGCAAATTAAATTAAAAACAAAAAAGATCTCGCCAGAAATCAAGACCTTTTTTGTTTATTCTCTATATTAAATCTTTTTTGTCAAAATTATTTCATGCTACGGCAAAATATCATGCGCCGGCAATCCATCTTCTGTTATATTCTGCCCATTAGCACTCTTTGCATCACTATCCACAGAAATGACACCGTTCTCCGATGCAATCTCCTCCTGAGTATTATTTAATCCATCCCCTATAGGAGGAATATTATCAGCAATAGGTGGACTGATAGCTTCGTCTTTTTTTCCATCTTCTTGCGAATTTTCATTAGAAGCAACCTTTTCTTCTGATGGAGTAATCATCTTATTGTCCTCAATTAACTCTGCTGAAGAAAAAATTAAATTGGCTAATTTTCCTGCGGCAACATCCAGACTATCCAATACCGCCCCTAAGCTTATTTTTGCCATTTCAGGATAATCTGTAGCCTCCAGTTGCACTCGCATATCTAGAATTGCTTGCTGCATCGCAGTAAAAGCCCCCAGGAACGTCACTCCCTCTTTAACAATATCATTCTCAGTTGAAACCACACCCTCATTTTCTGATCCAATTTTAACTGCCACAGGAGTCACTACCACAATTGGTCTTTCGATTTTCACTTTTTTCGCCTCCTCTTTTTTTTCATTCACCACCAAGCGATACTCCCCATCCTTCAAGCTTTCCCACTGCAACAAGTTATCCGAGAAATTAAATTTTCCCCCGATGCACGTTGCCCCTGAAGTGTAAATCGGAGTCTTATCCACCCCAAAAAACAAATCTATTCTAACTTGCCTACCCGAACAATCTCCTCTAGCAGAGATATTGTTTATCGCCTCATCTAAGCTCCACTTTTCCGAAGCCAAGGACAGGCCTGGAAAAAATAGCACTGCATA
>JBAZXY010000019.1:0-16436 GCA_041659585.1 Parcubacteria group bacterium
GAGCGATGTCAAAGAGACTCCTGAGGCAACTAGTCAAGAGACTGAAAAATCTTTCGTAGAAACTGCTGGACGAGGAGATGGGACAACTGTGCTTGCGCGTAGAGCGCTGGCCAATTATCTGGAGAAGAACCAGGATACCACTCTTAGTGCTGAGCACAAGATCTACATCGAAGATTATCTTCGAAAGAAAGCTTCCTACAAAGGCTCTGTTCATGTAGGAACTTCTGTAGAATTTTCTAAAGACTTGATTCAAGAAGCAATCGGAAGATCTAAAACTCTAAATGAAAGACAACTCAAGAATCTACACAAATATGCTGTTAGAGTGCCCTCTCTCTCATAGTTTCTGCTAGAAGATAGAACTATGAAATACAATCTTTGTTCTTTAGTGGCACTCATGCCATTATTATAGTTAAGTATATTATTACTTTCCAATAGCAAAACTCCGCAACATCTAGTTGCGGAGTTTTGCATTTATAAGCATATCCTTATCTTTCAGTTAGCTTCTTTTGTGCTAATTTTTTATTAATGAAGAAAAGGGCGCTAGTCATAATAATTATCGTAGCTAATAATGTAATGCTCTTTCCGATTACTCGGGTATTCAAAGCAACAATAGCAATAATCAATGTGACGACATAATAATACAAAGCGATTTTTCTCTGTGACCAGCCCAGCTCCATCAATTTATAATGCAAATGGTTTTTGTCAGCCTTAAAAATAGATTTTTTATTTTTTATGCGTTCTCCAATCACCCACGCAAAATCAATAATAGGCAAAGAGAGAACTAAAATGGCTGTAGCAATCTTAGTGCCGGCAAAAATAGCCAAAATAGCTAGTGAAAATCCCATAAACATCGACCCTGATGTTCCAGCAATAATAATGGATGGATAGAAATTAAATACCAAGAATCCCAAAATAGATCCAGCTACGGCCAATGCCAAAATGGCCACCGGTGGTTGGTTGACGTCTGGCGTGAGACTGAGGACCACCATAGTCATAGCACAAATAAAAGACACTCCTCCAGAGAGACCATCAATACCATCCAGCCAATTCAGGGAATTTATAATAGTCACTATCCAAAAAATTACCAATGCTACGGAAATTATCACCCCCCAACTACTGCTAAATTCTATAATCCCTCCTAGCGGATTAGTAACGGCATAAATCCGCAAGCCAAAAATATATACTAGCAGACTAATCGCCACTTGATAAAAAAGCTGAGTCTTCCAAAAAACTTCCCGCACATCATCCCATGCCCCCACTACTAAAACAAACAAGGAGGCCAGCATCACGCCAGACAACGTCGGGGTAATAACCAAATAATCATTAAACAAAAGTGCTAAATTAAAAGCGATTATCATCGCTATGCCACCCACTCGAAAAACATCTTTTTTACCAATATGTCTCGCAGAGATCCTCCCTCGCCATGCTATTTTACCCGTAAAAAACTTCAGCACGAAAATAAAAGAAGCGGTAAGAATAAAAGCCAGTAGAAAAGAGATAAGGTATTTTGCCATCGTTTTTTAGAGCTTGCCAAAATGTTCTGTTCCCAAAATATAGGAAACAATAAACACCGTCAGCAGTTTTTTAATAGTTAATCAAAATCACGCTAGTCGAGGCCACTACCAAACTCAATTGAATCATAAGCATACCTATCAGCATAATATAACTTGCAATCCGCTCTTTTTGCTGATAAAAATATAATGATAAGATAAAATTGATACTAAATAAAATCAATCCGATAATGGGTAATATATAAACTTGGCGATAATCACCGATTAAATCTACGCCGAAATAAACATTATAATGCAAGATAATTGAAAAATCAACCGGTTGCACCCAGATGCGCAAAATTAACCAATCTATGGCATTAGCGACACTGCTCAAAATCAAGAGCCAAATTACGATATGACTTTGGAAATATTCCTGCCTAAAAAAAGACTGCCACGCCAAGCGTAATTTTCTTATTCCCACCTCTCCTATTTTCTGCAGCCTCTTTTTTTCCATATAGCTAATCAATGACTGGCTTATCCAAGATTATCGGCTCGATTGTCTTCTCAGTCTTAGTTATTCTAGAAACATCCTTATCTATTTTTCCTAATTCTTTATAAGCCACATTAAAATGGTTCACCGTTGTCCCCAAGCTGCCTTGCACTTTGCGCATATACTCCTCAAAGGCCAAGATATGCTTGCCTAATTTTTCCACATTCACTCGAATCTCCTTGGCACTTTCCTCAATCTGAAAAGCACGCAATCCCTGTAGGACTGTTTGCAAATAGGCTAGAAAGGAAGTCGGAGAAACAATGATCACCTTCTTATCCTGAAAAGCATATTCAATCAAGTCACGCGTATTCACCTTAACAGTGCCGACCTTGTTGATGAGCAAATCATAATAAATAGCCTCTGATGGAATAAACATAAAAGCAAAGTCCATCGTACCTTCCTCTGGTTTGATATATTTAGAAGTTTCATCAATTCTCTGCTTAAGATCCTGCTTGAAAATCTTTTCCAAGTCCTCTTTTTCTTTCAGTGTGGTAGCATTCAAAATTCGCTCGTAATTTTCCAAAGAAAATTTAGAATCAATTGGCACCAATTTATCTTTTACAAAAACCACCGCATCCACAATTACACTATTAGCAAAGGCGTATTGCATCTGATAGGAATTGGGAGGCAAGACATTCTTCAGAGTTTCTTCCAAAAAATACTCCCCCAAAATTCCCCGTTGCTTAGGATTTTTTAGGATATCTTGCAAACTCTGCAATTGAGCGGAAAAATTAACCACCTGCTTATTGGTCTCATCCAATTTAGTCAGCTTTTCAGTGACATCACTAATGAGCTTATGCGATTGCCCGCTAATACCCTGTACAGTTTGAATAGTTTGGTTAATTTGTGCTTGAGTAGTGCGATGCGTTTCCGAAAGCTTGCGATCCATCATATTGCGCAAATCATTATTTTGCTCGGACAACATCTTAAGACGCTCCGCAATAGCCCCAATATCATTATTCTTGTGCCGCTGGCTATTTTGCAGAAAAAAACCCAGCCATAATAAAAAACCAATGATAACCAGACTCGATATTGCTGCAAAAATATACACCATTACTTTAATTATTGACTTGCCATTCCCAGGGAATACAAACCATTTAAACTACCTTCGCTTAGCAATAAAATGCTTCAGACCGGGCACCTTATTGATTAATTCCTCATGTGGACCCTCTAGAAACTCTAGAATAAATTTATCCAACATATTAAGGCGATATTTAAATTCTTCTCCATTCATCAGCACAAAATCAATTTCTTTGCCTATTTCCGCTTCCAAATTAGACATTAAATTCTTCAATTTAGCGCGCTTAATATCATCCCCCACAATAATCATATCCGCCTTGCTCTTGGGGTAATTGATGAAAACCCCGCTAATGGCTGCTAACTTAATATTACCGATCTTATCAACATTAGCGATGCTTTTACATTGAGGATACACATTAGACTTGGAAATCAAATTTTTTAATTCCGGGTAGAAACTGAACTCTTGATTTAAGGCATAAGAAATCTTCCCTTTTCTAGTGCGACTTAAAATAAATTTTATCTTTCTCAGATTTTCTACTTCCTTTTTAACATTTCCTTTAAACATATTCCGGCGCACTATGTCAGCATAAGCGTATTCTTGACTAGGATTCTGCAAAAAAAATCTTAACAGACGCGCTCTTTCTTTGGAACCGAAAAGGATTTCTAAAACTTCTGACGACATAGAATTAATATTAAATATTTATAAGGATATATTTATAAGTAGCCTATTTATAGTATAATAGTTGTCGGCCGAAAAGTAAACCCGCAGGAATGCTAAAATAGGGGGTATTTCTCATCCTTTATCCTATTTAGACACAAAAAAATATCCTCTCCAGGCACTTTATGCTATAATAAAGAAGAATCTAAGGAATCTATGACCAGAAAAAAACCCAACAATAGAATTATTGAAGTCAAACCAGAATTTGAAAGTATTTTGGTGTGTCATGATAAGAAATTATGCCCTTTTATCCAGATTCTCATCCAAGAGCCGGAAAACATCGATAGTCAGAATTTAGGAACGCTCGTGGGGGTTTTTGAGGTCACAGACTCCTCAGAGGACTCATCCTATATCGTCAATTACTTAGTTTCCATCATTAAGAAGGAATACTTTTCTAAACCCAAGCGAGGTCCGATTGAAAGCTTGGAATCTGCACTCCATAAAGCCAATCTAGCGCTTTCCAATCTAGCTGAACACGAAAATATTGATTGGCTGGGCAATCTTAATGCCCTAATTGCGGTAACAGAAAAAAATGGACTGCATTTCTCTCAAGCCGGTAATGCTTCAGCTTTTCTATTACGCTCCAAGATTCTCACAGATATCAGTGATGGTCTCTCCCCGCTAGACAGAGAGCCTAATCCACTAAAAACGTTCATAAATGTCTCTAGCGGAAGAATGGAGAAGGAAGACAAGCTCCTAATCACCACTTCTAATATTTTCAATATCTTCTCCCTGGAAGAAATTAAAAAAAGCGCCCTTCGCTTTTCCAAAGAAGAGTTTGTACAATTTCTACGCACCGCGCTTGGCTCAGAATTGGAAAGAGCTGCGGTATTAGTCATTGATTTTAGTGCCAAAGAGCTTCCCTTGAAAAAGAATCCGCCCAAAACCCTTACCCAACCGCTTAACGTCTTCAGTAATGACACCTTCAAACATCCTGCTATTCAAAAAAACTCTCCGCTAGAAACTATAGATGATCAACTGCATCTGGAAATTAAAAAGACACAATCCGGATTTGTAGACCAAAAAACTGGCCATATCTACATCAAGGAAGAGCTTTATAATGCCAAGGACTATGCCAGGGAACCTGCTACCCCTTATGTGGAAAAAGTGACCACCCTATTGCAAAACACCCACCGATTCTTATTAAAACAAGCTACTCTGCCAAAAGAAATGGTTCTTACCGTTATCCATAGCAGCAAGCGACAATTGCAAAAATACACCCCACAACAAAACCCTATTAGCGAATACCATCCTACAACCTTAAAAAAATTTACACCAGCAATTCTTTCCAATATAACTGCAGCTAAAAGAAGCCTCTCTCGACTATCTTTGCCTGAAAAAAGTAAAATTGCCCTCTTTTCATCAGGAAAACACCTAGCCTCCGCCTTTAGCATATTTTTCTCCAGATTAGCCCCTAGCCTACAAAAAATAAAAAAAATCGTTTTACGCATGGATTATCAGCAAAGACTCTATGGACTCCTAGTGCTGATTCTTATTTTTGTCGTACCTTTCTTTATGGCTCAATTCATCAATGAGAGGACGGACCAGCAAAACGTCTCTGTCGCGCCAATAATGATAGAGACACCTATCCTTCCCCTGGAAAAAGATAAAAATGTGATGCGCCCCGAGCAATCTAAAAATATCTATTCTACTGCCGCTATCATTAACACCATCAAACTCAATGAGCGCCTGTATATCATTACCAAGGCGGAAATTATCGATGTGACTAAAAATATTAAACTTGCCATCCCCTCGACTTTCGCCACGCCGACATATGCACAAGGCATGACAGACCTTAATCTAATTTTTCTTATTAATCAAAAAAAACAAATACTGTCTTTTAGTCCCACCTCGGGCAGCTTTCAAGAAAACACTATTTCCATTCCAGCGGAGGCAAATATAATCGCTATGGGAACTTACCTCACCTACCTCTACCTAGTAGATTCTCAAACCGATCAAATCTATCGCTATCCTAGAGCAGAAGGTGGCTTTGCCGAAAAAACCAATTGGCTCAAGGAGAGTCTTAATCTAGCGGACATGCTTGATTTTTCTATCAATGAAAATGTTTTCATTACCAAAAAAGACGGACTAACTAAGCTATTCCGAGGAAAGAAAGAGTCTTTTGCGCTAGAAGCAACTGCTACGCCCATTGAAATGTATCGCACTTCCATTGAAAGCGAAAGTGGCAACATGCTTCTTCTTGATAAAACCAATGCCCGAGTCATCTACTTCAACAAAGATGGCCAAATCATCAAGCAATATTATTACCCCAAACTACAACAGGCCACTAGTATTATCCTGGATGAGAAAAATAATATGTTCTATTTTTCCACGGATACGGACTTGCAAACTATCCCCCTTAGTTAATTCAATGCGAATCAAAAAATCACCCTCTTTCTTTGAGGGTGATTTTTATTGCATCCTTATTTATTTTTGCAAAACTTCAATACCTGGCATCGAAGTGCCAGCCAAATAGTCCAACATAGCACCTCCGCCAGTGGAAACAAAAGAGATTTTATCCATAGCGCTGTTGTGTTCCAGAATTTCCAACGTCTCACCACCGCCAACTAAAACAAAGGCGCCACTGTCAATCACTGCTGCCAAAATCTCATTGGAACTGACCGCATATTTCTCTTCTTCGAATTTTCCGGTCGGCCCATTCCAAGCGATGGTTTTGGCAGTGGCAATAATAGATTTAAATTTCTCGACTGTTTTCGGTCCGATATCCAAACGATCATCCACAAAATCTACGGGTAAAATAACCTTGTCGGAAAATTCAATTTTTTGATCCAAAGCCTCATTAGCAATCTTTCCACCAACTAAGATATACTCATATTTTTCTTCAAAAAATTTAATTACCGGGATTTTAGTTTCAATTTTAGCACCACCAATAATCGCCACCGCCGGAGCCACTGGATGATCTTTAATAATGGTCATGCCATGCATTTCTTCTAACAGGCGGAAGCCGGCACAACTTGGTAGCGCCTTGGCCAAGCCGGTTACCGAAGCCTGATCACGATGACAGACACTAAAAGCATCTTGCACAAATACGTCAAAATTTACAGCCATTTCCTTGGCGAATATTGCATCATTACTTTCATCACCCGCATGAAATCTAACATTCTCTAAAAGTAAAACCCCGTCTTCTAAATCATCCAGAGCCTCTCGTACTTTTTCACCTACGCAATCTGGAACAAAAGTCACTTTTCTTCCAAGAATAATTTCCACCTCTGTAGCTATTTGATCCAGGGAAAATGCCGGATCCACCTTCCCCTCCGGTCTGCCCAAATGACTAATCAGCGCCACTCGGCAATCGCGACTGAGTAAATAATCTATCGTCTCTTTGGCTGCAGTGATTTTAAAAATTTCTTTTACCTTACCACCCTCCACTGCCACATTGAAATCCACCCGCAAAATGACGTTTTTACCCTCAATATCCATGTCTTGTATTTTTTTAATCTCCATAATTCTTTAAAATTTAAAATTTAAAATTTGTCATTGCGCACTTTATCACACTTACTTTCCCATCCCCAAGATAGCGATGATAGTCCCCATAATTGCCGTCACCACGGTAAAAATCCAAGCCCGCATAGTTACCTTGGTTTCCGGCCAACCCTTTGCTTCAAAATGATGATGAATCGGCGCTGCCAGAAAAACTTTTCGCTTAAACAACTTCTTAGATGTTAGCTGGATACACACCGAGCCTGATTCAATAATATAAATAAAAACAATGATAAAAAGCACCAATACGGAGTTGGTCAACATCGCTACTACCCCCAAGGCCGTACCCAGGGCCATAGCACCAGTATCTCCCATAAAAAATCGCGCTGGATAGATATTAAACCAAAGGAAGGTTAACAGTGCGCCAGAAACAGCTGCGCAGAAAGCCGCAATATCCATCTGATTGCGAAAGAAAGAAATTAGTGTAAAAGAACTGAAGGCAATCAGCATCACCCCCCCATTCAACCCATCCAAGCCATCTGTCTCATTGGATGAAATAGCTGTAAATAAAATAACGAAAACAAAAAGTGGCATATACCACAGTCCGATAGTAAAATTACCCACAGCTGGAATATGAATAATATTCCAATTAAGCTTGAAATAGAACCACCATGCTCCCAAAATAGCGATTAGAATTAACCAACCAAAACGCATTATAAATCGCATTCCGCCACCTTTATTCCTTCCAATTCCCCGCACACTCATCCAATCATCAAAAAGACCCAATATTCCTGCTGAGACTAGAGCAAAAAGAGGAAGCCAGGTTTGTGAACGACGAAAAAAATCCAAGCGAGCAATGAAATCCATATTCAACCATTGCGCTAGAAATGGGAAAGCATAGTGCGAGGCAAGAATTAAAAACACCACCGTTACCCAAATCAAAACTCCACCCATAGTAGGCGTACCCTCTTTGCCCTTGTGCAACTGACTAACATAGGTTAGTTTCTCCCCATCGACAGAGTTCTTTTTAATCCTTATCCCAATCTTATTGTTATATAGAAAATTTGTCAGTATCGGAGTAAAAATAAATGCTAACATAAAAGCTAGGAAGCCAGTCACTAATACCTTTAAAATATTCAATACTATAGGGATGTTCTGTATTTGTGAAATTTCCATAGAACTTATTGCCATTTATGATTGTTAAACACCCAGCCGACTAGTGCCCGCATATCATCCCAGCGTTGCTCATCATTCAATAATACTGATATTACTTTATGCTTGCCAGTAGCATCCTCTGTTCCCAGCATTAGTGATTTTCCTGCCAGAGGAGTAAATCCAGTTTTTCCTCCAATACAATTAGGCAAAGTATTTAGCAACATATCCGTATTTTTCAATTCATGCACATACTTGCCGTCAGTAGAATAGAATTTTCCTTCTGGAATCTTCATAATTTCCCAAATAATATCATATTTCAAAGAGTAAGCAGCAATGCGAGCGATATCATAAGCCGAAGAATAGCACTGATCCTCTTCACCATCTATTTCCAAGCCAGAAGGAGTGCAGAAATGCGTATCCTTAAGTCCCATTTCATCAGCTTTTTTGTTCATCATTTCCACAAATTTCTTCGGTGTTCCTGCAATGTGTCCAGCCAATGCCGTCGCTGAATCATTAGCACTATTCATAAGCATTACTTTCAAAAGATCAATAGCCCGCACCTTCTCACCCACGTACATGCGATTACCATTGCAAATAACACTCGTTGGGCAGCCCACTACCGTACCAACCACGTTTAGATCCTCCTTAGTTATGGTGACTTCCTCATCTAAGTCTTTGATATTTTCTACTACCAAGACAGCAGTCATCATTTTAGTAAGTGAGGCTATTTGTGTTCGCTTTCGACCATCATCATAATGAATAATTGTGCCGGTATCAACATCAATAGCCACTGATGACCCTGCCCAAACCTTAAGATCAGGAACACCTGCTTTTCTAATCGGAACCAGTCCAGTTGCCAACGCGGAATCTATTGGAAAAGTGCCATGCTTTACCAGAGCCTCCGCATCAAAAGTTTCTTCTTCGAAAGAGGCTGCTGAAGCCTGCTGCTCCAATTGAAAAACCTCCCCACCAGGAATAGATTGTTCTTGCAAATTACCTATCACATCGCCATATAACCAAAATGGAACCAATGGCATAATAAGAAAAGTAATGATTGTTTGTAACATAAGCTAAAAAAATAAATTTATAATCGTCATTAGGCTATCACACTTTCTATTCTATCATCTATGGAGAGTGTTTCATAGTCAGGCAATTTATCAATACTATCAATCCCTAATTTACGCAAAAAATCAAAAGAAATCTTATACAAATAACCTCGATTATCTTTAGGATTATCCATTCTCTCCAGCAAGCCGCGCATCATCAATGATCGAACGGTAAAACTACAATTCACACCACGAATAGCCTCCACCTCCACGCGTGTGATTGGTCCGCGATAGGCAATAATAGCCAGCACCTCCAAGGCCGCCCGACTGAGATTTTCCTGAATTTCACTTTTTACCAGCTGATCTATCATAATTGCATTTTCAGGATTAGTAGCCATCTGCAATTCTTGCTCTTTACGAATAAGCATTATCCCCCTACCCCTCCCATAATCTGCCTGCAAGGCTGCGATAGCAGTTTCAATTTCCTCCTCTGATACACCAGTAATCTTAGCTAATTTCACAACGCTGACCGCCTCCCCACTAACAAATAGCACGCTTTCGATAATAGATTTTATTTTTTCTTGCTCCATAAGACAAACATTTTAAAGTCTAAATTTGAAATTTAAAATAAAATCTAAATGATAAAATTTTAAAATTTGTTGATTTAAGAATTTGAAATTGTAAATTTAAAATTAATTGGCCGTTTTATTTTTCAATCTGATCTCTTGAAACAACTCTCCTTGCTCCACGTCAATAATGCGCTGCTTCACCATCTCCAGCATGGCCAGAAAGGAAAGGATGACATCAATCTTGTCCACAGCATCATGCGTCAGCTCTGCAAATGACATCTCTACTCGCTGCCGGAGAGTGTTATGCAAATCGTTAATCTTCTCCTCCAGAGTAATGACTTCACGCACTGTCTCCTCATCCAATTTTTCAATAATAGGAATTTCTTGCAACACTAACTGGAAATATTTCCTAAAATCATAGACATTAATGTCCTCTGGCGGATAAAAAACAGTTTGCACCCCCACAAAATTCGGCCTCTCATAACTGATTCTACCCATTTCACTCATATTGCCCAACACCAAGGAAGCTTCTTTAAATTTCTTATACTCCTCCAGCTGTTTGGCTAAATCCTTGATTTCCGCCTCTTCTTCTTCCGTAAATTCTAGCATCGGTAGCAGTGCTCTGGATTTAATTAAAATCAGCTTAGCCGCTACCGCCAGAAATTCAGCTAAATGCTCCAATTTAATCCCCTCCTCTTGCCTGATATATTCCAGATATTGATTGGCTACATGTGCCAAACTCAATTCAGTAATATTAAGTTTCTCTTTCTCGATTAGCTCCAAAAGCAACTCCATGGGACCCTCAAATTTGTCAGTTTTTACTTTATACATCATATTCTAAAAAAATATCTTTTCTGCGCCATTATGACAGATAATTACCTTATTTCTTACTTCTAATTGCCCATCTATCATACCATTTTTCTTCTTTTCTTTCAAATAGAGCTTCCGTATCTCACACTATCATACTAATTTTTTATTTATTCATTCAATCACATTTCATTCTCTGCTTTATTATCAATCAACTTAAAAGCAGGATACAAAGCTGAGAGAACTACTATTCCAGCTACTATGAAGATAAATTTCATCGATAGGAAAAAAAGGATCAAAGTGGAAAACATAGTAGCGATGATGTAAGCCACTGGCAAAGATGTGCGAAAAAAACCAATCATATCTACGTCATTCGCATCTATTTTCTTGAAAAAATAAGAATCTCGTAGAATCTCCAACAAGGCTGCTCCGATTCTAGTTAAAAATAGGACAAAGGCCCAGACAAAAAGCGTACCAACGCCGATAAAATAAACAGCCAGAGTAGAAAAGGCTAGTATCAAAAGGGAGAAAATGATAAACTCCTTTTCTCCGGTTTTTTTGTCAGCGAGCATTCCCATAGGATATTGCAATATCACAAAAGGTAAGAGCATAATGGTAAAAATAACACCAATCTGCTCCAATGAATACCCTAAATCATAAAGGTGAATGGGGGTATAAATAGTCATCATGGCATAGAAGAAATCTAACACCAGTGCAATATAATATATCCGCAGAATATCCTTTTTCTGTATTACCTTATTTAAAACATCCCATACTTTAATCCTCTGTTCAAAATGATGATTAGCCTTGCGAAAACCTATTAGAGAAAAAATAAACACAAAACAATTAAAAATAAGCGTCAACATAAAAACTCCCTGAAAATTCATTTTTTCCAACATATATGTAGAAATAAATGGTCCGCATAAGAATCCCGCACTGATAATCATCAAATGTAACCCTCGAATCCTGCCTGACAATCTATCAATCGAAAAACTCTCCACAATGACATCCAATGCCACCCACTCCACATGGACAAAAACAATGTACAGCATCATCAATAAAATAGTTGCCTTGGATGGTTCAATAAAAATGAGTGCTGCCAAAATAATTATCTTAGCCAACAAGGAATAATAGAAAATAGCTGATTTACCCCACAACCTTACTAATTTGTGAAAATTAAGCAAGACAACCAAAAAAACCGCATAAGAAAGCCCATAAAACATACCCACACTCTTTATACCACTCGACAATTCGAAATAGAAAGACATGATATAAACTAGCACAGCTTGGGAAAATCCCATTAGCAATGTTACAAAACTAGTCAAGTGTAATTTATTTTTATCTAGCTGCTCCTTATGCATTATTCTTTTTTATTATTAATAATTGATTAAGGTGTCAATCTCTTTACATCTCGTGGAAAAAGAATAGCCTCTTTAATACTGCCCAGGCCTAGAATTTTTTGGATAATCCGTTCCGACCCTAATCCCCAACCGCCATGCGGAGGGATGCCATATTTAAAAATATCCAAATAATCTGCAAAGTCTTCGGGATTAAGATGATGTTTTTTCATACTCGCCACCAGTTGTTTATAATCATGAATTCGCTGCCCGCCACTGGCAATTTCCACGCCCATAAACAATAAGTCAAAAGTTTCTGTGTATTGAGGATCAGGACTTGGCATGGAATAAAATGGTCGAATATTAGTGGGATAATGAGTCAAGAAAACAAAATCGCTGTGATAGTTTTTCTTTGCCCATTCACAAATCAAGCGCTCCCCCTCTGCATCGATATCCACCTCTTCCATTTTTTTCCCATATTCCTTGTCTAGAATTTCCAGAGCTTCTGTTAATTTTATTCTAGGAATCTTCTCCACCGGAGAGATTTCCACCCCATACATCGCCAACTCCTGCGGGCATTTTTTAGCTACTTCTCCCAGCACATATTGCATGGTCTTTTCCAACTCATCCATCACATCCTCATAATTATCGATGAAAGCCATTTCGGCGTCCAGACCGATATATTCATTAACATGCCTGGTGGTGTAGTGTGGTTCAGCGCGAAAAACAGAGCCAACTTCAAATACCCGCTCAAAAACCGCCGCCCCTGCTTGCTTATAGAATTGCGGACTTTGAGCTAAGTAAGCATCCTGGTCAAAATATTTTATCTTGAAAAAATTCGCCCCTCCTTCCGTCGCAGAGCTAAGAATTTTTGGCGTCTTAATTTCCACAAAATTATCATCTTTCATAAATACAGCATACGCATTCACCATTTCAGCATAAATCTTAAAGATAGCTTTAATTTTTTCATTACGCAAAGTAATAGTGCGATTATCCAGCAATGTCTCTAGGTTCAAATTCATTTCTTCGTCCGCGATATTAACAGGAAATTCCACCTCCGGCTGAGTGATAACAGCCAATTTTTCCACCTCAATTTCTACTCCGCCAGTGGGTGTCTTTTCATTTTTTGCTCCTCCTGGTCGAGCCTTCACCAAGCCCTCCACCTCAATAACATATTCATTGCGCACTTCCTTAGCCGCATTATAAGCCTCTTCTTTATCTGGAATAATCACCATTTGAATTTTACCTGTTCGGTCACGTAAATCAATAAAAATTAACTTGCCATGGTCTCGTCGAATATTGACCCAACCACGCAATTTAATTATCTGCCCCACTAATTCAGGCGTTTTTTCAATAAGTGTTCTTTCCATATCTTTTTTATATATAATTATTTTTACGCTAATGGCATACCCAACAATTCCTCAATTTTTCGGCTAAGCATGCTGGGAGTGATTTGGGTTTTCACAAAAAAAGCCTGTACACCCATTTCCTTCACTCTCTTTGCCACATCATCTTCTACGGAAGCCGATAATACAATAATAGGAATATTCTTCTTTTCTTCACTAAGTTTTATTTTTGCCACCATCTCTTCTCCAGTCATAGCCGGCATAACCATATCCACCACTAAAATATCGTATTGATTTTTCATAGCCTCCTTCACTCCCCAAGCACCATTCCTGGCTGCCTCAACTACAAATCCATCTTGCTTCAATTTCTCCCCAAACATCTCAATAAAAATCTCTTCGTCCTCAATCAATAACACTTTTTTCCCATTAGAATCAGCCTTGCCATTCTTAGCCTTTTCCAGTCGAGCAGAATTTTTATACTGTTGCTGATACTGATCCATCAAACGCTCTATTTCCGACACCAATTCACTCGGACTATAGTCTGATTTAGCTACAAAACCATTCGCTCCCAGCGCCGCCGCCCGCTCCTGATCCGCTCGCTCGCTCAAGTTGCTCGTCACGATAATTTTTATGTTCTGGTCATAACCTTCACCCCGCAAAGCTTCAATCAATTGAAAGCCATCCATTTTCGGCATAATAAGGTCCGTCATAATCAAATCCACATTCTCTTCCACGCGTGCCAAATTAAGCGCTTGTTCCGCGCTAGTGGCAATCAAGACTTCAAAGCCTGATTCGGAAAATTTCCGGTGATAGATTTCAGAAATCATCGGGTCATCCTCTACTATGATAATTTTAGTCATATTATTTATATTTCTAAAGATTTAATTCTTTCTTTAATATACAGTAGTTTCCTCTATTTTACAATGATTAGTGCTCTCTTATCTCTAGCGCAATTTTACCCTCCTCAGCCTTCAAATAGACTGTGCCACCGATGGGAAAAGTAATTTGCGGCGTAGTGTGTCCGAAATCCACGCCCGCAATCACCGGAATATTAGCCAGTTCTTTTTTAGTTTTGATGATTTTGATTAACTTTTCCCTTGTCATTTGCGCCCCCTTCTGACATCGGCCAATAACTAGGCCGCGTACGCCCTTGAAATCAACGTGTTGCAGCAAGGATTGCAAATCCCGGTCAAAACTCACCGGAAACATTTCTCCCACCATGTCATCATCCTCTACAAATAATATAGTGTCTTTCAAGCTGGGCATAAATTCCGTGCCCTGCAGCAGATTGAGAGTGCATAAATTACCACCAATAAGTGCCCCACTAGCCTCGCCGGCATTAATCACATACATTCCCTCATTCGGGATAAACTCCCTGTTTTCCTGATCCAAATACCATGCGTCATCACTCCATTCTGCTGAAGACTGAATTGCAAAAGATTCCTTTTGCAATAAACATTTCTCGAAATAATCCGTGGTGTATACAATGCCTTTGGTCATGCCAAAAGTTGAAAAATGCGGACCGGAATAAGTCATCAAGCCCGTTTTGGCATAAATAGCATTGGTAAGCGCAGTGATATCCGAATAGCCGCACAGGATTTTAGGGTTACTTTTAATCAGTTCATAATCCAGATAGGGCAAGAGCTGATTGACATTAAACCCGCCAATCGAAGTCAGAATGCCTTTCACATTCTGGTCAGCAAAGGCCGCGTGCAAATCAGCTACGCGTGACTCGATGGAAGATGACCGGAACTCATCCATTTCCTCCACATTTTTGGCATAAGACACTTTAAATCCCATCTCCATCAATTTCTTTTCTGCAATATTCCTCGCTTCTTGTGAAATCAAGCTCAAGCTCCGAGAAGGTGCCACCACCCGGATTTCATCCCCTGGTTGTAATTTTTTCGGTTGAATTGTTTTTTCCATAAAATTATTTTTCATTTTTTAAGTATTAGTATCGGACTGGCTTTTTGAATAGTTATTCCAAAGAATTTTAAATTTTTCATCATTCAATAACGTATTGAAATTTCCCTCCGCGAGTATCTTTCCTTTTTCGAAAAAATAGATGTAATCAAAATATCTCAATAGATGCAGTCGATGAATTGCAGAAACAATCGTCTTCTCCTTATAATTCTCGAAGATATTCTTATAAATATTCAGCTCATTCTCACTATCCACGCTGCTAGTCGGTTCATCTAATAATAAAAAGTCATATTTTTTAGCCATGAGCAACCCACGCGCAAGAGCCAGTCGCTGCTTTTCTCCACCGCTCAACGAAACACCTTTTTCCAGCACGTTAGTTTTTAACCCTTTTTTCAAACGCGCTAACACCGTATCAAAGCAGGCATAACGAATGACGCTTTTGACCTCGGAAAAATCCATTTTTATACCCATAGTTATATTCTCCTCGACGGAAGCATTGAATATTTCAGGATCCTGAGGTACCAAGGCCGAGTGTTCATAGAAATGCTCCAGCCCATTGGAGAGTTTTTTCCCGTCGCAATAGACATTCGCCTTTTCTGCATTATGCAGCCCCCGAATAAGCGATAGGATAGTACTCTTACCGGATCCGCTTTCTCCAATCAAGGCAATTTTTGATTTTCTTTCCAAACAAATCGAAACATCATTTATATTCTCACCAACATAATCCTCGTCGTCCTTCTTCTTGTAGCTGAATTTTAGATTTTTAATTTGTAGGACCTTCCAATTTTCTGGCAAATAATATTTCTTATTTTTCAGAATAATTTTTTCATGCTCATCACAAATAACTTCTGCTAAAGAAACAGCAGCGCTCCTCTGTACCATAATATTATACATCCACGCAAAATTGAAAAAGAAGTCTCCAACATTTTTCAAATAACTATACAAAATGAATAATGTCCCCATCACTATCACCCCTGTCATTTTATATGAAACATAAGCGTTGTAAATTAAAACTTCGGCAATAACAACAGAAA
>JBAZXY010000020.1:0-16131 GCA_041659585.1 Parcubacteria group bacterium
TAGTTTTATCAGTATCAATAAAGGTGCTTTGATTTTTGAACATAGTTTTATTTTTTTAAATTTTTTCTAAAGAATTTATTTTTTGAAGGGAGTTGATTATGTTGAAATATAAAAAATAGAGACAATTTTACTTGTCTCTATTTTACAACAAAATTTTCTTTTTGGCTACTCTGTTTTTTTGAGTGCGGCTTTCATGGATAGGTTGATTCTTCCTTGAGCATCAATCTCCTTAACTTTTACAGGAACAATATCACCAACAGACACCACATCCTCTACTTTTTCTACGCGCGCCTCAGCCAGTTCAGAGATATGAATCAAGCCCTCTTGTCCAGGTAGGATTTCAGCAAAAGCTCCGAAAGTCATAATCTTAGTGACTTTAGCTTGAAAAAGCTCCCCGGCTTTTACTTCATGAGTTAGATTATCAATCCATTCCTGAGCTTTTTTAGCGGCTTGAGCATCTGGAGAGGTAATAAAAATAGATCCATCATCTTCAATATCAATTTGTACTCCAGTTTCGTCGATAATAGCATTGATAATTTTCCCACCACTGCCAATGACATTGCGAATCTTATCCGGATTAATATGCATAATGATAATGCGAGGTGCATATTGGCTCATTTCAGCGCGTGGTGTTGGAATAGCAGCAATAATTTTTTCCATAATTTCCATGCGATTAGCACGAGATTGCTCTAAAACGGCTTCTAGCATTTCTAGGGTGACGCCTTGCACTTTCACATCCATTTGCAAGGCAGTGATACCAACGGTGGTGCCAGCTGCTTTGAAATCCATGTCACCATAATGATCTTCTAATCCTTGAATATCGGTAAGAACTTTGAATTTTCCATCATTGCCCACGATAATACCCATGGCGATACCAGAAACTGGTCGCGTAATTGGGACACCGGCATCCATTAGTGATAAAGTTGACCCACAAGTGGAAGCCATGGATGAGGATCCATTGGATTCCAGCACTTCAGAAACAAGTAGGATGGTATAAGGGAAAACTTCCTTGGCTGGCAGTACTGGTACGAGCGCCTTTTCTGCTAGCGCTCCATGACCCACTTCTCTTCTTCCTGGGCCACGCATTGGTCGCACTTCTCCTACGGAATAGGGTGGAAAATTGTAATGATGGATATATCGCTTTTTCATATCCACTTCCATGGTATCAATAATCTGTTCATCTCCGGGTGAGCCAAGGGTAGTTACGGTGAGGGCTTGGGTTTCGCCTCGAGTGAATAGTCCGGTGCCATGCGTACGAGGCAGGATGCCTACTTGGCAGTCGATATGGCGAATTTGATCGAGCTTTCGTCCATCTGGTCGCTGTTCTTTGTCGAGAATATTTTGGTGCACGATTTCATCTGATACTTCCTCAAAGACTTGGGTGGCAATTTCCTTCAACTTATCCACACCTTCGGTAAAATTAGCAGAAATGTATTCATTAACTTTTTCTTGAATAGCTTTGGTTTTTTCTTCGATAACAGTTTTCTTGGGATCATATAAAGCTTCAGCTAAATTTTCCGCTAGCAAAATTTCTTTTACCTTGGCTTCAAATTCAGGAGTGCCTTGTAAGAGAATGGGTGTAGCCTTTTCTTTGCCTACTTCTGTCACAATAGCTTCAATGAAAGTAGCAATCTTGGTGATAGCTTCTTGTCCAAAGGCAAAGGCTTTAGCAATATTTTCTTCAGGCACTTCCTTGGCACCCGCTTCCAACATATTGATTTTATCTTTCGTTCCAGAAATAACCAGATCAAGCTTGCTGTCAGCCAGTTCGCCATTTACCGGGTTTAAAATGAAATCCCCATTTTCTGCTTGGGCTACACGCACAGCTGCAACCGGTCCATTCCAGGGGATGTTGGAAATAGCTAGTGCAGTAGAGGCAGCAATAACAGCCAGAGTATCTGGATCATTTTCTCCATCAATTGACAGAACAGTTACAATCACCTGCACTTCATTACGCATACGAGCATTAAACAGCGGTCGAATGGTGCGATCAACTAGACGTCCGGTCAGGACAGCGTCGTCTGAGGGACGACCTTCTCTTTTGATAAAGCGAGAGCCTTTGATTTTTCCAGCCGCATAATAGCGCTCTTCAAAATCCACCATCAAAGGGAAATAGCCGCTGATGCGGGATAGTCCCTTGCTCATCACAGCGGTAGCCAGGACAACGGTGTCGCCATAGCGCACAGTCACCGAGCCATTGGCTTGCTTGGCCAGGAGGCCGGTTTCAACCTCCAATAGGCGTCCCCCAATTTGGAGGGACCATTTTTTTTGTTCCATAAGAAACGTGTAGTCTTGACTAGCAACGTTATAAACACGATAGTGGGTTCAAATGTTGAACGCAATATTGTGCCTGTTACGCACTAGTTAAGACAAATATTAAATTATTAACTGGCTATAGAATAGCTTATTTTGATGGCTTTGTCAAAACAAAAAAACCACCGAGGTGATTTTTTTGTTGAACAATCTTTAGATTAAAAATTTCTTTTTGTTTTCACTGATATTGGTGAATCCATCCACTTCCTCTACGAGCTTGGCACTGGTGGATTCAAGGAATGCCATCACTTCCACGCGGCAACCTGTGGTGCTTTGGATATAGTTAACCAGCGGAATATAATCGCCATCGCCTGACATCAAAATGATGACGTCTAGGCTTTTGGACATCTTAATGGCGTCCACTGTGATGCCCACGTCCCAATCGCCTTTCTTGGCTCCGCCGGGAAAAATTTGTAAATCCTTGGTTTTCACTTCAAAGCCTTGTTTTTCCAAGGCTTCAAAAAATTTTTCTTCCTGGCCTTCCAGCGTTTTGATGCCATAGGCCACGGCGCGAATCAGTTTGCGGTCTCCTACCCCGTCTTTCAAGAGGGCGCCAAAATTAGTCTTCTTTTTGTGCAGCACTTTCGCAGAGTAGTAGAGATTTTGGATATCTACCAATATCCCGACGCGCTGTTCCTTGAATATGCTCATAAAGTGTATATTTAATAAAATAAAAACAGGTTTATTTCACCCTGTTTTTAATCGAATTATCCTTTGATGCCAAGCTTCTTGATAACATCTTTGTAAGATTTTTCACTAACCTTCTGTAAGTAAAGCATTAAGCGCTTTCTTTTGGAAATCATTTTTAGCAGTCCTCTTCGAGAATGAAAATCTTTAGCGTTCTTTTTCAGGTGAGCGGTAAGTTTTTTGATTTTTTCTGTAAAAAGGGCAATTTGATATTCTGGAGAACCAGTATCTTTTTCATGTCTTTTTACGCTTTCAGTTACTCCTTCTTTCTGCTTGTGAGTGAGTGCCATAGTTTTTTCGGCTAAACATGAGTTAGGCTATGCCTTCGCTCCATAAAATTGTATGGAGACAACTGATGTTTGCTAATCATTTATTATTACTTTTTTATTTTAGCATAGATATTGGGTCTTGTCCAGCTTATCAGGGCACAATTAAGGCAGATATGTTACAATTGGGAGGTAATTCTAAAATAACATAAAAATGTCTTCTATATTAGAAAAACTGAATCCTTCTCAGAAACAGGCAGTGGAAACTATTAATGGACCAGTACTGGTGATTGCGGGTGCTGGATCAGGTAAGACCAAGGCGCTGACGCATCGTGTAGCCTATCTGATTTGTGATAAAAATATCGCTCCGCGTAACATTTTGGCGGTAACCTTCACTAACAAGGCGGCGCAAGAGATGAAGGAGCGAATTCTGGCTCTTTTGGGTGGGGATAAGAATCGTTTGCCATTGATTGGTACATTTCATTCTATTTGTGTGCGAATTTTGCGCTCGGAGATTGAAAAAATAGGCTACCAAAAAAGTTTTAATATTTTTGATACTCAGGATCAGGAATCGCTGATGAAAAAAACGATGCGGGAACTAGAAATTAATACGGATCAATTTAAGCCCAAGGCTATTTTAGGTACTATTTCTAAAGCTAAAAATGAACTTAAGGATGCGACTGATTTTGCGGCCCAGGTGACCGGCTATTATGAGGAAATGGTGGCTCGCATATACACAGCATATCAAAAGAAGTTGCAAGAGCAGGGCGCTTTGGATTTTGATGATATTATTATGTTAACTGTGAAGATATTTAAAGGAGTTCCTCAGGTGTTAGAAAAATATCAGAATCTGTTTCAATATATTATGGTAGATGAATACCAAGACACTAATCACGCCCAATATAGCTTGGTGCGGATGCTGGCGGAAAAATGGGGCAATATTTGTGTGGTAGGTGATGATTGGCAGGGTATTTATTCTTGGCGCGGTGCTAATATTCAAAATATCCTAGATTTCGAGAAAGATTATCCAGCGGCTAAAACTGTTAAGTTAGAGCAGAATTACCGTTCTACTCAAAACATTTTAGATGCGGCTTATGGTGTGATTTCAAAGAACATCAATCGCAAAGATAAGAAAATATGGACAGAAAATAGGGGTGGGCAACTAATCAGTTTGTATGAAGCCTCCAATGAAAGGGATGAGGCTAATTTTATTGCAGCAGAGATTATTAAAAACAAGGAACAATATCAGGCTAATCTAAATGATTTTGTGGTTTTATACCGGACCAACGCTCAATCCCGTATCGTCGAGGAGGCCATGCTACGCAACTCCTTGCCCTACCGGATTATTGGTGGCTTGAAGTTTTACCAAAGAAAAGAGGTGAAAGATATTATTGCCTATTTGCGGTTAGTGCAAAACTTTAATGATGAGATTTCTCTGGAGCGAGTGATTAATGAGCCTCGTCGAGGGGTAGGCGATAAGACATTGGCGGAATGGCTAAGAATAAGTCAATTAAATAACTTGAATTATGTAGAGGCAGGTTTAAATTTAAAATTTCGAATTGCAAATTTAGATTCAAAATCAAATTTTGAATTTCAAAAATTAAAAATTGATTCAAATTTTAAAATCCAGGCTTCAAAGTTAGATGCAATAGTTGAGTTTTGTCAGTTTATTAGGGATGCTGCAGAAAAAACTGAAAAAATGACAATAGCTAAATTAATTGAGTTTGTTTTTGCAAAAAGTGGTTATGAAAAATCATTATTAGATGGCACGGATGAGGGGCAGGCGCGTTATGATAACGTACGAGAGCTGCAAACGGTGGCTAAAAAATATGATGAGTATGTTGGCGTGGAAGGATTGAGTTTGTTTTTAGAGGAGGTGGCGCTCATTGCTGATACAGATAATATTAACCAATCTACGGAATCTGTACATTTAATGACTTTGCATAGTGCTAAGGGGCTGGAGTTTAAAACCGTTTTTATTATTGGCCTGGAAGAAGGTATTTTCCCGCATTCACGCAGCGTGATGGATGATAATGAAATGGAGGAGGAGCGTAGATTGATGTATGTAGGCATTACTAGGGCGAAAGAAAAGGTATACTTGCTTTATACTAGGGAGCGACATATTTTTGGCTCATTGCAAATAAATTCACCTTCTCGGTTTATGCGGGATATTCCAGAGCATCTGATGGAGGATTTTTTAGGTGGTGACACAGATACGGTTTTTCCAACAACTAGTCCTGTATCAAAAACAATCACTAATCCAGTAGTTACGCAATATGTGGATGGTGAACGGGTGGAGCATCCTGTTTTTGGAGCGGGGTTGATTATTGCCTCACAGGGCGATATTCTTACTATTGCTTTTTCCAAGGCTGGTCTAAAGAAGCTCTCGGCTTCCATTGCACCATTGCAAAAAATTTCTTAATACTGTTCAAATAAAAAAAACCTGCTTTTAGGCAGGTTTTTTTTATTTGAAAGAGTGTGTTTAGTAAATAAATCCTTTGATGACTCGACTGCCAGCAACGATGGTGCGAGTTGATTTTTTAGCAAAACCCTTGTAGTTCATTTCTGAGACGGTGAATTCATTACCGCGAACGCTTTCTACGATAGCGACATGTCCCCACCATGATTCAGAGGAAACCATGATTGAGCCAACTTTAGGTGTTTTTCCAGTAGCATAGCCCATAGACTTCGCGTTATATAACCATGCCCCAGCATTTCCTGACCAAGGGACATTCTTTTTTTGGGCTACATACCAAGTGCAATAACCATAAGGAAAGGCATGTCCATTACCACTGGCAGCTCCCACCTTTTTTCCGGAAACTTCAAATGATTCGTATGGACGAGCGGCAATAGCGGATGAGCTTGAGGCGGTTGGTGCTGTTGGAATGGTAACTTCTTTTTGTCCATCAGGAATAATAATTTCTTGTCCATCTTCCAAGTCTCCATTAGCAGGCAATTCATTAAAGGCAATAATCTTTTCTTTGTTAGCTTTATATTTGTCAGCAATGGAATCGATAGTATCCTTTTTTTGCACAGTATAGGATAGTCCGGATGCCGGCAGGATGAATATTTTATCCCCTGGCATAATGGAGTCGATATTGTCAATTTCATTTGCCCAAAGAATGGTATTGATTGAAATATGATGCTTTAAGGCGATAGCATTTACAGTATCTCCTGTTTGCACTTCATAAATTTCCACTCCGCCATCTTCCTTGGGATCTTTTTTAACTGGACTGGTTCCGGCGACTAGTGCTTGTCCTTGCATAGTTACTAAGGAAACTTCCTCATCTTCTATTTTAATGCTGGGATCAGGTGATGTGCTGGCTTGCGCAACAGGAGCCAAGACTAATCCCATCTTTCTGTCTGTTTCTAGAAAAAGTTTTTTAGCTAAAGGATTTTCATAGTTGTCACTGGTGGATCCTAGGTATCCAAAAAGAAAACCGCTGGATTCTTTTCCGGCTGAGATGTTGGTAGCGGAGACAAGAAAAGCGCTGGAGATAACCACAATAAGAGCTGAATAGCTTCTGAATAGATGTAATAATTTTATGGTTCGACGCTCCTTGATAAAATTAATAGTATTCTTTTGTCCAAGATGAATCTGTTTGAGTAGATCTCTTAGGTTTTCACGGCCTAATAAACTTTGAGATAATGAGATAATTAGTTTACTAATGACATTAGTCTTTCTTTTTGGTTTTGGTCTTAGATAGAGTGTTTATAAAACTCTCTTAATCATCATTCCAGAACCCTAATTTTTATTAATGATAAGTATAGCTAAAATAGACTATCTTGTCAAACACAAATAAGGGTTAAATTTGGTAAATTGAAAATAGCTCTAATTTAGCTGAAAAAGAGGTGTAATGTGAGAAAGCTGGAAAAAAGTGTATTTTTTTAGCTAATTGGATTATTATAAGGAGGGAATAGAAAAAAATAAATTTAAAATAATCTTACCTATGCATATACGCGAATATAAAAAGCAATTCTTAGAATATTTGGAGATAGAAAGGGGGCGGTCTCGGAAAACGATTGAAAATTATGACCATTACTTAGAGGTTTTTTTGAAATGGGCTGTTATCGCTTCGGCGAGTGAAATTACCGGAGAGCTGATACGAGGATTTAGAGTACATTTGAATAGGGTGGAGAGCGATCAAGGAAAGCTATTGAAAAAGGTCACGCAAGGCTATTATATAATCGCTATCCGCAGCTTTCTCAAGTACTTGGCCAAAGTAGATGTGCTAACTTTGCAGGCGGAAAAGGTAGAAATTGGCAAAGCACCGAGTCGCGAAGTGGATTTTCTGGAGGCAGAAGAGGTGGATAGAATATTGGCAGCAGCAACGGGGAATAGCTTCAAGGTGCTGCGCGATCGAGCTATTTTGGAATTGCTTTTTTCCACTGGATTGCGTGTTTCCGAATTGACCAATATCAATAGAGATCGAGTAGATTTGGGAAAACAGGAATTTAGTGTGCGGGGTAAGGGGGATAAAATTAGAATCGTTTTTGTTTCAGATGATGCGAAAAAATATTTAAAAAAATATTTAGATATGCGCACGGACATTGATCCGGCCTTGTTTGTCCGGGATAGAAATGCTTTAAAAAAGTTCGAAAGTAAGAAAAAAACAATCTCCAAAGATAATTCATCGGTGATTGATGGCTTGCGCCTCACGCCTCGCAGTGTGCAACGGATTGTGAAATACTATGCGGCCAAAGCCGGCATCATTAAGGATGTTCATCCGCACACCCTGCGGCATTCTTTCGCTACAGATTTGCTCGCAAATGGCGCTGACATTCGCAGTGTGCAGGAGATGCTTGGTCACGCCTCCATTACCACTACCCAGGTTTATACCCATGTGACCAATAAAAAGCTAAAAGAAATCCATTCCGCTTTTCATAGCAGGAGAAGAAAAAAATAATTGGTTGACGAGTGGGGTATTTTTCAGTAAGATTAGGGAAGTTGTTTATGAAAATAATGGTCGCTTAGCTCAGCTGGTTAGAGTATCACATTGACATTGTGGGGGTCGGTGGTTCGAGTCCACTAGCGACCACAAATGGGACCATAGCTCAGCGGTAGAGCAGGCGACTCATAATCGCTTGGTCGCTGGTTCGAATCCAGCTGGTCCCACTTTAATGCAATTTAAAAACCCCTAAGGAAGGGGTTTTTAAATTGGCTCATTTCATTATTACTAGGCGCCAGTCACTGGATTAGGCACGGTTTCTTTTTCTGTCTTAGGAGTTGGTGTGTCTTGGGTGGGGGAGCTTTCTGGAGTGGGTTCGATATCAACTGGTTGATCAAGGTCAGGTTTTACAGGAGTAGAAGTTTTCTTTTTGATTCCCATGATAGTATTAAATTCCTCCTGTTCCATGGTTTCTTTTTCAATCAGTCTGGCTACCAATTCCTCCATAACCGCTTTTTTCTCCAAAATTATTTTTTCCGCTACGATATAGGCGTCAGCGATAAATTTGGAAACTTGCTTATCAATATCCTCCGCTGTTTTTTCAGAATAATTCTTTTCTTCATGCATTTCCTTCCCAAGGAAAACCATTTCTTGCTTGTGTCCGAAAGTTCTTGGTCCAAGGTCACTCATGCCATAGCGTGTTACGAGGCTGCGAGCCATATTAGTGGCTCTTTCTAGATCATTAGAGGCTCCAGTAGTTACATCTCCGAAACGTATTTTTTCACTGACATACCCTCCAAGTAAAACAGAGAGCTCGTCAATAAAATAGTTTTTAGATAATAGGCGCTTGTCTTTGGCTGGAGCGCTAAGAGTGTATCCACCGGCATGTCCGCGAGAAATGATAGAAATTTTTTGCACTGGATCAGTGTTTGTGAGGATCGCACCAATTAAAGCATGTCCAGCTTCATGATAAGCGATAATACTTTTTTCCTCCTCATCAATGACACGACTTCGGCGCTCAGGTCCTAGAATAACTTTCTCAATAGATTCAGTGAGTTCTGGCATGAAAATTTGTTTCTTCCCTCTTCGGGCAGAAAAAATAGCTGCCTCATTAAGAAGGTTAGCTAAGTCAGCTCCAGAAAAGCCTGATGTGCGCTCAGCAATCACACGTAAATCGATATCTTTGGATAAAGGCTTATTTTTAGCGTGTATTTTGAGGATTTCCACGCGCTCTTCAATATCTGGCAAATCCATCGTTACTCGTCGATCAAAGCGTCCTGGTCGAAGCAGGGCTGGATCAAGCACGTCTGGTCGGTTGGTAGCAGCAATCACAATTACATTAGTATTAGTATCGAAACCATCCATTTCCACTAGGATTTGATTGAGAGTTTGTTCTCGTTCATCATGTCCGCCACCTAGTCCTGCTCCACGGTGACGTCCTACGGCATCGATTTCATCAATAAAAACAATGGCAGGAGAGCTTTTCTTGGCTTGCTTAAAAAGATCTCTTACGCGAGAGGCGCCCACTCCGACAAACATTTCTACAAATTCTGAACCGGAGATATTAAAAAATGGTGCATTAGCCTCCCCTGCTACAGCCTTTGCAATCAAGGTTTTCCCTGTTCCTGGAGGTCCAAGTAAAAGAACTCCTTTTGGAATTTTTGCTCCTAGCTTCAAGAATTTATTAGGGCTTTTCAAGAATTCTACTATTTCCAATAATTCTTCCTTAGCTTCTTTAGCGCCAGCAACATCCTTAAAGGTGGTGCGAAATCGTTTATCCTTAGGATCAACTACTCTGGCCCGAGAAGCTCCAAATGAAAGAGCTTGATTATTACCTTTTTGTGCTTGTTTGAGCATAAACCAGATAAAACCAGCAATGAGCAAGAAAGGCAATAGGAATGGTAAAACGGTTCCTAGCCAAAAAGATGAAGAGGCGTTGCTTTTGATATTAATATCTACTTCGGCTAGTTTTTCCGGATTAACGCCATAATTTTTCAATGAATCAGTTAAACCGGCTTCGCTTTCCTTAACAGAAGTTTCTTTTTTGCCATCTTTCATGGCAATGAGCAAGCTGTCTTCATCCACAACAATCTCTTTAATGGAGGCACTGTTAATTTGAGAAACCAGGGTGCTGAGAGATATATCTACTGGCTTTTCCTTCGGTCCGCTATACAAAACAAAAAGACCGGAAATAAGCAATAGGGTGAGCATAATTAGGCCGATATTTTTACTTAAATTTTTCATATTTTTTATGGAGAATTACAAAATTTATGCCCATCTGGTTGACCAAAGAGAAACATAAAGCAAGAATTCAATTTTAAAATAAAATTTTATATTTTACTAATAGTTACTGTATCACCCTTTTTAATGATTTTCAACCCTTCTATTAAAATAGTCTGATTCTTGCCTTTAGTGCTGCGGACTATTTTTAATATTTCTTCGATATGGGCAGAGTGTATATTCCTTTTATTAAGCTTTTTTTGGGCAATAAAACTTCGCAGAACTCTTTTTTGCATAGCTGGATGCAAGTCATTGATTTTTTGGGCAGAGAGGTTATTAGTAGTGGGTAAATATTTTGCAGTAATTTTTTCTAAAAAAGCCTCATCTTCACTTATGGATAGAGTGGCATTAAATAAAGTTTTTTTGATATTGGGATTGTAATTTTTTTCGAGTAAGGGGAGGAGTTCATGGCGAATTTTGTTGCGGTAGAAGTCCAGCGTGAAATTAGTTTGATCAGTACGGTAGTCTAGATCATTCTCTTTTAAATAAGTTAGGATTTCGTTGCGAGAGGTGGCCAAAAGCGGACGAATAAGTTTTTCATTTTTAAATTGCATTGCACCAAGGCCTTTCAGTCCTGAGCCGCGCAACATACGCATCAAGAATGTTTCTGCTTGGTCATCTAAGTTATGAGCTACTGCAATTAAATCAAAATTGCTGTTTTGTCTGATTTTTTCAAAAAAGGCATAACGTAAATCGCGCAAATGGCTTTCTAGATTTTCCGTGGAGGTAACTTCTGCGGTTAGGATTTCGATAGGTAGGGCATATTTTTTTGCTAGCTGGCGAACAAAAGCTTCATCTGCCTCACTTTCTTTTCCTCGTAAGCCATAGTTGACATGGGCAATGATTAGTTCTAGGTCGTAGGTTTCTTTGAGTTGATAAAAAATAGCTAGGAGGCAAGTTGAATCAGCTCCACCAGAAATGCCTAGGACAATCTTAGATTTTTCTCCCCAGAGTTGGTTTTGATGGGAGATGGTTTGAAATTGTTTAGCAAGATTTCTCATGTATAAAAGTGATAATTTTTTCAAAAACTTCGTCGATAGTTAATGTGGTGGTATCAAGGACGAGGTCATAGTTTTTTGCATCATCTTGACGAATGCCATAAAGAGAGAAATAGCGCTCACTATCCTCTTTTCTTCTTTGGAGGATGCTAGCTTGGATATTTTCTACAGTAGTAAGATCGGTGTCTTCATTTCCCCGGTTATTTTTTTCAGCTAATCCTAGGAAAATCCTTTCGGCAGCTACTCGGGAATCGACTTGGAGATAGATTTTAAGAGATTGTGGAATAAAATGCCAAGCAGTACGGCTTTCTATCACGAATTGGGAATGTTTCTGAGCTAATTTTACTAGGTAATCATCTACTTTTTTGTCAAAACTAGGGTCGGCATCACAAACTTTTCTAAATTCTAATAAAGTCATGTTTTTTTCCTTGGCCATATCTCGAAAAATTTGTCCCATGTAGTAATGGGGGAAATGTAGATGTTTAGCAAGCATAAGAGAAACAGTGCTCTTGCCTGAACCCTCCTGGCCATTGAAAGAGATGATAAGATTATTGATTTTTTGCATAATAGTATACTAACTTAATATTAAGTTAGTATACTATGGATAGTGAAGGAAATCAATAGATTAACAAAAAAACTCTAACCCAAGGGCTAGAGTTTTTTGTATCGGCAGAAACTAGTTATCCAAGTTTATTCCTTTTCAACTATAGTTTCGGTAATAACTTCTTTGGCTTCGGTTTTCTTGCTTTTTTTATCCACTAAAACTAGTCCCATGCGATGATCCTTGGCTTCAATAGAGAGAATCTTCCAATCATATTCTTGACCAGGAGCAATAACTTCATCGATGTTCTTACCGGGGAACATTTCAGACATTTCACTAACATGGGCTAATCCGTGAATATCACGATCGAGATAAACAAAAGCTCCAAAAGGATTGATACGATTTACAGTTCCTCGCACAACATCGCCAATGTGATATTTTTCCTCCACAACACTCCATGGATCTTTTTGTAAAGCTCTAATGGAAAGGGAAATTTTATCATTATCAATACCGATGATTTTAGCTTGTACCTTATCCCCTACCTTTGTGATATCGCGAGGATTTTCAATAAGCTGCCAAGCTAGTTCAGAGATGTGTACTAGTCCTTCTAGTTTATCTTCTTCGGTTGGTTTTTCTTTTTCTGGATTAGGTTGGAAGAATTTAACGAAAGCACCGAAATCCACTACGCCACTGATTTCGCCTTCAACCACATCCCCCACCTTAAGATTAGAAATAGTTTCTTTATCTCGTTCACTTTGAGCGGCTTTTTCACTAACAATCAATTTTTCAGAGGCTCTATCGGCATCTAGGATGCGCACTTCCAATTCTTGACTAACCAACCTCTTAAGTAGTGTTAAGATTTTGTTTTTATCTCCATCGTCTACACGCGGATAATTCTTGCTAGAAAGTTGAGAGACAGGCAAAAATCCTGAAATACCATTTACTTCAATAAGGAGTCCGCCTTTATTGGCGCTAAGGACCTTGGTGCTGATCTTTTCTTGGGTATCGCGCTTGCTTTCAATGTCTTCCCAAGCTTTTTCATAAGAGGCTTCACGGACTGAAAGTTCGATATAACCATCCTCATTCTCTAAATCAATTATAGTGGCGGAAACAATATCCCCTTCTCGTAATTTCCCTGATCCCATTCCATCCTTGATTTCTCTTCCCAGAACAATTCCAGTTCCAAATGGGTCAATATCTAGGTAAATAGCGTTAGAAGAGACTTCGATTACTCTTCCTTCTACAACTTCATTTATCTTGGGAAAAGAGAGTTCGCTGCCTTGTAAGAGCTTTTCCATTGGCGATAACTCTACTGCATCGGCTACAATGGTCTTTTTGGCTTTAGAGTCATCTATTTTGTCCACCTCAGTGGCCAATTTGTCTAAAATATTAGGCATAGTGTTTAATAATTGCTTGCCATTTTTTAGGAGTAAATTAAAAAATGGTTTTTCGCGATAACATCAGATCGCATTAAATATTAAGTGATGTCGTTTGTTTTTTAACAGGAAAAACAAAAAAATCCTTTAGGTTAAGGAAATTATTAAGAATGATTCTTGGGGAGATTGATACTCATTGCCATATAATGCAAAGAGGCATCTCCATATTCAATTTTCTTAATAATTAACTATAAATGGAGTATAGCGCAAATAGTTTAATTTAGCAAGGCTATGGATTGCCTTTTCTCTCGACAGCCTGATTTTGATATGTTAAAATAGCTAAGTAACAATAACAAATAAGAGATATTTATGAATATTCAATATTATGGACATTCTTGTTTTAAGATAACTACTAAGCCTGCTGGAAGAGGTCAGGAGGACGTCAATGCTTTCATTGACCCATTTGATAAATATATTGGTCTTCGTCCGCCACAGGGGCAAGCTGATATCGTTCTGGTCACGCATGATCATCCGGATCATAATAATGTGGAAGCGCTTAAAGGTAGTCCAGTGGTGGTTAATATCCCCGGGGAATATTCCATCAAGGGTATTAATATTGTTGGCATCCCCTCCTATCATGATGCTAACTTGGGACAAGACCGCGGAAAAAACAATATCTATCTAATAGAAACGGAAGACATTCGCATTTGTCATTTAGGTGACTTAGGAACAGATTTAACTGAAAAACAGTTAGAAGAAATTGATGGCGTGGATATTTTGATGATTCCGATTGGTGGCGGATATACGATTGATGCAAAAAAAGCCATTGAAATAATTAAGAAATTAGAACCAAAAATGGTTATACCTATGCACTATAAGATGAATGGAACAACAGTTGATATTGCGGATGAAAAGGAATTTTGCAATGAAATTGGCAATTGTTCTCCAATAAAGACTTCTAAGTTAAACATAAAAAAGAAGGACTTAGAGGAAAAGCGGATGGAAATTGCCGTGATGACAATTGATTAAAAAGTACTATGGGTTTAGTAGAAAAAATAGAAGCCATTAAAAAAGAACCAGAGCATATTCGATTGCGGTATGTGTGGTTTTCGGTATTTATCTCCATGTTTTTTATTATCATCCTGTGGATCTTTTCCCTACAGGTCGGTAATACAAATAAAGAAGCTAGTCTAGAGCAATCTGTGAATCTAAATGGTTTGGGTAGTGAGATTGAGCAACAGAAGAATACATTACAGCAAACTGTAAAGGATATTCAAAGTAGTAGCGCTAGCGTGGGAGCAGAAATGAATAGTGTTATAGGAGAAAAGACCACGAGCGATGTAGTAGAAAAATCACCAGTGATGGATAGCAAGCCAAATGCTTTTCCAGTGGAATAGCGGATGCTATTTGTGTATAAAAATAAAGAGAAAAGAAGATAATTTATTTAAATAATAAAAATTTTTTACTTGTTCACTGTATTAAAATTAAATATGGTGCCTAGGAAGAATTAAAAAAATAATCATGGAAATCGGTAATATACAAGTTAGGGAGATAACTAAGGAAATGTCCCAGTCCTATTTGGATTATGCGATGAGTGTTATTGTTTCTCGCGCTTTGCCAGACGTACGCGATGGTTTGAAGCCGGTGCATCGCAGAATTTTGTATTCGATGTGGAACACAGGATTGCGCTCTACTGCCAAATTTCGGAAATCAGCTACGGTAGTTGGAGAAGTGCTCGGAAAATATCATCCGCATGGCGATGTGGCCGTGTATGATTCGATGGTGCGTATGGCGCAGGATTTTTCCTTGCGTTACCCAATGGTACGCGGACAGGGAAATTTCGGTTCTATGGATGGTGATAGTGCGGCGGCTTATCGTTATACAGAAGCTAAGTTGTCCGCGATGGCGGAAGAAATGTTGATCGATATCGAGAAGAATACAGTTAACTTTGTGCCGAACTTCGATGGGCAGCATCATGAACCAACTGTTTTGCCGGCCAATCTGCCGCAGCTGCTTTTGAACGGCAGCATGGGAATTGCCGTGGGTATGGCCACTAATGTTCCTCCACATAATTTAGGAGAGTTGATTGATGCTATTTCTCATCTTATTGATAATCCGAAAGCGACGATTGAAGACTTAACTCAATTTGTGAAAGGTCCGGATTTTCCGACGGGAGGAATTATTTATAATAAAAAAGATATCATCGAAGCATATCGAACAGGGAGGGGAAAAATTTTAACTCGAGCTAAGGCAGATATTTGCGAGACCAAAGCCGGTGCCTTTCAGATTGTTATTACCGAAATGACGTATGCTACTAATAAAGCGGCGATGATTGAAAAAATGGCTGATTTAGTGCATGAAGGCAAAATTGTCGGTATCAAAGACATTCGAGATGAGTCTGATAAAGACGGCGTGCGATTGGTAATTGATCTGAAAAAGGATGCTTATCCGCAAAAAGTGCTGAACAAGCTCTATTCCCTGACGGATTTGCAAAAGAATTTCGGTGTGAATATGCTAGCGCTAGTTGATGGAATTGAGCCGACAGTCCTCAATCTTAAAGCTATTCTGGAATATTATATTGTGCATAGAAAGATTGTGGTGACTCGTAAAACCCAATTTGAATTAGATAAGGCTAAGGATAGAGCGCATATTTTAGAAGGATTGAAAAAAGCCTTGGATCACATCGATGAGATTATTGAAACTATCAAGAAATCCCAAACCAGAGAGTTGGCCCATGTTAATTTGATGAAAAAATTCAAATTTTCCGATCGGCAAACCACC
>JBAZXY010000021.1:0-16035 GCA_041659585.1 Parcubacteria group bacterium
CCGAGATGTTTTTTTTGTGGAAAAAAGAAATTAGTCTTTCACAAGCGCATCGGCGGTGAAGTATTCAATAGTGATATCGACTTTATCGGAATCTTTCTTTTTGGCTTTTTTCTCCGAGAGGGTTTTGCCATCCTTTTTGCTGGTGTATACTATCTTATCAAAGATGATATTGGCATCAGTGGCATCAAATTTTTCATATGGTGTGAAGGGTTCATTGGAATAGTTGGCCAACGCTTTTTGCATAAAGCTATTCCAAATAGGAGCAGCCACATATGATCCATCAGCGCCACTTTTCATCGGTTGATTGTTGTTATTGCCAGTCCATACTACTGTGACAATATGCGGAGTATATCCAGCAGTCCAGGCATCTTTAAAATCGGAGGTTGTGCCGGTTTTGGCGGCCACAGTTTTTCCGGGAATATATAATTTACTGCCAGTACCAAAAACCATTGAGCGAGCATTGTTGTCCGAAAGCACGGAATTTATTTTGCGAGCTACTTGTGGGTCAACAATTTGCAAGGAAGATGTTTCCGGAGTGTAAAAAACAGCTCCTTTGGCATCCATAATTTTAGAAATAGATTGAATGGTATTTTTCTTTCCTTCTGTAGCAAAAACGGCATAACCGGAAGCTTCGTCGAGCATACGTACTTCTTCGCCACCTAGTGCCAAAGAAAGCCCGTAGTTATTTTTATTTTGCAAATTGAGCACCCCAAAGCGATTGATCAGGCTGACAGCATTTTCCATGCCGGCCAGCGTGAGTGTCTTTACCGCCGGAATATTAAGTGAATTGGACAGAGCTTGACGCATAGTCACCACACCGTGGTAAGAATAATCATAATTTTGAGGAATGTAATCTTTTCCGGTACCATCTTTGCCGAAATTTGTTTCGGCGTCAAGGATGTGGTTTTCAGGACTAAAGCCTTTTTCGAAAGCGGCGGCGTAGATGAACGGCTTAAAAGATGATCCTGGCTGACGCGGACTGATTGTGATGTTGACATTTCCATCAATATTTTTATTGTAATAATCTTTACTACCTACCATTGCAAGGATATTACCCGTATTGGGATCCAAGGAAACTAGTGCTGCATTGGAGGCGCCATATTTTTGCAGATTAGTTTCATTGTCCACAATGGATTGTTCGGCGTTTTTTTGCAAATCATAATCCAAGGTGGTGTAGATTTTGAGTCCACCACCTTCAATGGCTTCCTTGCCAAATTTTTTTTCGAGTTCTTCCTTGACATAGAAAACAAAATGCGGGGCCTCAATTTTTTCCGTAAAGGGGATGAGCTTGTCTTTTATATTTATTTGTTTTGCTTGAGCTACCTGATTATTATTAACTAGCTTCAGTTCTCCGATGCGGTCCAATATTTTTTGTTGGCGATAGACTAGCTCATCTAAGTGATTGCCATAAGGCGAATAATAGCTCGTGGCTTTGGGTAAGGCGGCCAAAAGAGCCGCTTCTTCAAGGGTGAGATCCCTAGCATCTTTGCCGAAGAATATTTTAGCGGCTGAAGCGATGCCATAGGCATTTGATCCGTAAGGAATTTCATTAAGATACATATCCAGGATCTCATCTTTGCTGTATTGCTGTTCAATTTTGATGGCAATGACGAGTTCGGTAAATTTTCTTTGCAAGGTTTTTTCTCGAGAAAGAAAAACATTTTTAGCTAATTGTTGAGTGATGGTAGAAGCGCCTTCGGCGGCTCCATTTTTTTCGATGTCATTTTTTATGGCGCGCAGTATCGAAAGAAAGTCAATGCCATGATGACTGTAGAATCCATTATCTTCGGTGGCGATACTGGTAATGCGAATGGTGTCTGGAATTTCATCATGGGTCAATATCTTCCTATTTTCTTCTCCATGGAGCTCATAGAGAATATGTTGACCAGTTTTGTCATAGATGGTGGTGGTTTGTGGAATATTGCGTGTAGAAAGACTTTCTGCAATTGGTGTTTTTACGTAGACATAGATAAAAGTGGCAATAGTAATAGCTATGCCGATAGCAAAGGCACTAAGTAGGACGAAGGAAGTGTTTTTAGCTATTTTTTTGAAATTCATAAGCATAAATAATAAAAGAGATATAGGCAATTATAACACAGAATGACCAGTCCTGTATCGATCGAATTAATTTTCTAGGTGCTTCATTATAGCATAGATTTTGATAGTTGTAACGCCTAATAGTTAAAAAAGGCGATAAATATGGATATTTGACAAAATATGTCATCCCAATCATAATATAGGTATAGAAGCAAGTGGGGGATGAGTGGTCGATCTTCCATAAACCCAAAGCTTCAAAAAAGCTAATAAATCAAAGAAATTACTAATATGACAGAAATTATTCAGGACAGAGACTTCGTTGAATACGTTGTGAAACAAATTGTTAGCAACTCAGACGCAGTTAAAGTTGAAAGAAAAATTGATGAAATGGGTGTTCTTATTACTTTGGACGTCGCTCCAGAAGACATGGGAATGGTTATTGGTAGAGAAGGAGCAACAGCGAAAGCTCTTCGCACTCTTCTAAGAGTGATCGGAGCAAAAAACAATGCTCGAGTTAATTTGAAAATTAACGAACCGGAAGGCTCAACGAGAGAACCTCGCGAAGCTGCAGTAAAAAAGAGCATTGATGAAGTTGTTGGAGATATCGAGAATCTTATTTAGCAAACTTTTTGTTTTAGGAAACTAAAACAGTTAATAAAAAAGACCTCTAGGCGGTCTTTTTTATTTTGGCTTGATATGATATTATGAGGATATGATAAAATTTCACATAATTACTATTTTCCCTAAGATTTTTGACGCTTATTTTTCCGAGTCAATTATTAAACGTGCCAAGGATGGCGGCTTTATTAATATCTTGGCGCATAATTTACGCGACTTCACGCATGATGCTCATAAGACAGTGGATGACACTCCATATGGAGGAGGTGCGGGGATGGTAATGAAAGTGGAACCAATATATCGAGCTGTTGGCTCGATAATTTCCAATTTCCAATTTCCAATTTCCAATGAATCTTCAAATTCTAAAATTTCCAAACCTGAAAATACGCGGATTATTTTATTTTCTGCTAAGGGTAAGCGATATACACAACGAGACGCAGTTAGGTTGTCTAAATATGAAAATATCATAATGATTTGTGGAAGATATGAGGGGGTGGATGAGCGGGTGGCAGAGAATTTGATTGATGAAGAGATTTCTATCGGAGATTTCGTTTTGACTGGCGGGGAAATACCTGCGATGGTACTGGTGGATAGCGTAACGCGTCTTATCCCAGGAGTCTTGGGAAATGAGCAATCTATTGAGGTTGAATCGCATAGTGAGGAAGGATATTTAGAGTACCCCCAATACACTAAGCCTGATAGTTTCAGAGATTGGCAAGTGCCTGAGGTTCTTTTGAGCGGTAATCATGAAAAAATAGCTCAGTGGAGAGCGGGGGCTGCAAAGAGAGGTAAATAAAATTAAGATATTAAAAATTGATTGAGAAAATACCACAAGGCAAGGCGGATCCAATTCTTTTTTACACCATTATTGTTTTGGTGGTTTTTGGCCTGATTATGATTGCCAGTGCTGGGCTGGGTTATTCCAGGGTGAGATTTTCGGATGAATATTTTTTCTTTAAGCGGCAAATGCTATTTGGCGCGTTGCCTGGGATGATTATACTTTTCATCAATAGTCAGATTGATTATCACTTTTGGAAGAAGTTTTCTTTTCTTTTTTTTATGCTGAGTGTGATTTGCTTGATTTTGGTTTTTGTTCCAAATGTGGGATCGAAGATTTATGGTGCTAGTCGCTGGATTCAATTGGGTCCGATTTCTTTTCAGCCATCAGAGATGTTAAAAATTTCACTTATTATCTATTTAGCAGCTTGGCTAGAGTCCAGGAGGGAGCGCATAAAAGACTTTTATGACGGCCTAATGCCCTTTGTGGTGATTGTGGGTTCCATTAGCTTTCTCTTGATTAAGCAGCCTGATATCGGCACCCTAGGGGTGGTTATCCTCATTGCTATGAGCATTTTCTTTATTTCTGGAGCGAAGATTTCCCATATGTTTCTAATGGGTGGCGCTGGAATCGCTGCACTAGTGATGCTGATTAAATTGGAGTCCTATCGGATGGATCGCTTGTTGGTCTTTCTGCATCCGGAATTGGATCCCAGGGGAATCGGCTATCAAATAAACCAAGCGCTCTTGGCTATCGGATCGGGTGGTTTTTTTGGAGTTGGCTTGGGGCATAGCTTGCAGAAATTTAATTATTTACCGGAGCCTGCGGGAGATTCTATTTTTGCGATTATCGGAGAGGAGACAGGGCTGGTGGGGGTGACAATATTGATAATTTTGTTTATCATTGTGGCTGTACGTGGTTTGCGCATTGCCAAGAAAGCTCCAGATATGTTTGGTATGCTTTTGGCGGTAGGCTTTACTACATGGATAATTTTTCAAGCTTTCCTGAACATTGCTGCTATTTCTGGCTTAGTTCCGCTAACCGGGGTGCCGCTACCTTTTATCAGTTATGGAGGCACGTCTATTATTTTTTTATTAATGAGTGTGGGAGTTTTATTGAATATATCTAAACAAGCTAATTTAAATTAAAAGAATTTTAGTTTTAAATTTTTAAATTCAGAATCATATGAAAATTGCATTAATCGGAGGAGGGTCAGGCGGGCATTTAATGCCTCTTATCGCAGTAGCTAGAAAGATAAAAGAAAAGGTTCCGGAAACAATTTTTCTGTATATTGGACCAGTTGGAAAAATGGAAACAGAGATAATGAATGGCGAAGGGATTCCGAGTAAATATATTAAAGTAGGGAAATTGAGAAGATATTTTTCTTTTCAGAATTTTACGGATATATTTAGATTTGCTATTGGGTTTTTGCAATCCATGTGGATTCTTTTTGTTGAAATGCCCGATGCGGTATTTTCCAAGGGGGGGTATGCCTCACTACCAGTGGCTTTGGCTGCTTGGGTGTATCGCATTCCAGTTCTGATTCATGAGTCAGATGCTGTGCCAGGACTAGCCAATAGTATTTTGGGAAAATTTGCTAATCGCGTGGCTGTTTCTTATGCGAGTGCGGAAGAGGAGTTTTTAGCGGCCGAAGTGGTGCTCACTGGTAATCCATTGCGGGAAGATATCAACCAAGGGGAAGCGCAAAAAGCCAGAGAAGCATTCTCTTTAGATGCAGAAAAGAAGATTATCTTGGTTTTGGGTGGCTCTCAGGGCGCGCGTACTATTAATAATAGAGTATTGAGCGTTTTGCCGGAATTATTAGAAAAATATCAGGTTATTCATCAAACAGGAGAGGCTAATTTTGCCGAGGTGCAACATCGAGCTGGTGAACTGGGTTATAAGATTGGCCGAGAGGGGTATTATGCCATGCCGTTTATTGGTTCGGAAATGAAGGATATTTATGCGGTGAGTGATTTGGTGATTTCACGGGCTGGCGCTAACTCGATTGCTGAAATTGCCGCTAATCAAAAACCTGCTATCCTAATTCCTCTGCAAGATTCAGCCAATGATCACCAACGAATGAATGCTTATTCTCTAGCTAAAGTGGGGGCATGCATTGTTTTAGATGAAAATAATCTGGGTAAGCATATTTTTCTCAGTCGTATCGAGGAGATTATGAATGATGAGCATTTGCGTCAGAAGCTGGCCAAAAACATTCAATCATTCTATCATCCGGATGCTACGGAGCGGATTGCCAAAGGGGTGTTGGAGATGATTAAATAGGAATTTCAAATTTACAATTTTAAATTTTAAAACAATTTCAAATTACTAAATTTTAAAATTTATAGCTTTCAGATTTTATTTTAAATTTAAAATTTAGACTTTAAAATTAGTATACGTATATGGATTTAGCAAGTATAAAAAAAGTATATATTATCGGCATTAAAGGATCCGGTATTGTGGGTATTGCAGAAATTTTAAAAAGCAAGGGGATTGAAGTGACTGGTTCTGATACGACGGAGAAATTTTTTACGGATGAAGTGCTTCAGCGATTGGGAATAAGTTATGTTGAAGGATTTGCTATTGAAAACATTCCAAGCGACGTGGATTTGGTTTTGTATGCAGCGAGTTATAACGAGGAGAATAATATTGAAGTGGCGGAGGCCAAGAGGCGCGGCCTAGAAACTATTTATTATCCCAAGGTATTAAGTGAGCTGTTCAACGAAAAATATGGAGTAGCTATTTGCGGGACGCATGGCAAAACCACTACTTCGGCGATGTTGGCTTATATTTTGGATAGGATGGGTGAGAATCCAACAGCTATTATTGGTGGCAGGGTCCGACAATGGGGCAGTAACGCGATTGTCGGTCAAGGGGAGGTTTTTGTGCTGGAAGCAGATGAATATCAAAATAAGCTGGCGCTGTATGAACCCAAAGCGGCTATTTTGACGAGTGTGGAATATGATCATCCGGATTTTTATCCGACGTTTGAAGCTTATGAGCAAGCTTTTGTCGATTTTGTGGTTAAGATTCCCAAAAGTGGTTTTTTGGCGGTATGGGGTGATAGCGTGAATACGGTGGCGGTAGCCAAAAATTGTACAGGTGATGTGGTGACCTATGGTTATGGAGAGGATAATGATTTTCGTATTGGTAATCAAGTCATAGAGGTGACTGCGCAAAAATTTGAAATTTTCCATAAAGAACAATCTCTTGGTTTCTTTGAGATAAAATTGCCTGGCAAGCACAATGCCCTGAATGCATTATCAGTAATTGTGGCTTGCTATAAATTAGGCTTGGATATGAACCAGGTGCGGGAAGCATTGAGTGAATTTGAAGGAACTACGCGACGATTTGAGTTGATTGGGCAGAGAAATGGAGCGATTCTCATTGATGATTATGGTCATCATCCGGAAGAGGTGAATGTGACGCTGAAAGCCGCCCGGGAAATCTATCCAGAGAAAAACATCATTGCCGTGTTTCATCCCCATTCCTATTCCCGGACAGCCGCCCTATTGCATGATTTTGCGCAAAGTTTTGATGGAGCAGATCATGTGATTGTGCTAGACATCTATGGCTCGGCGCGAGAAAACTCTGGCACCGTAACCTCCCTGGATCTGGTGAATTTGATTAACAAATATAATCGTGACAAGGCGGAGCATATTGCAACGATTGATGAAGTGGTGGAATCTTTGCAAGACAAAATCGGTACTAACGACGTGGTCATCACCATCGGCGCCGGCAATGTTTTTGAAGTCTCTCATCAATTAAAACAATAAAAAAACAAAGATAACGCATGGGCGTATCTTCAGGAAATAATTTAAAAAACAAAAAATGGAAAAAAAAATCTACAATTTGTCGCGTGAGGAAGTGCTGGAAAAATTCACTTCCGATAAAAAAGGTCTTACTGCGGAAGAGGCTAAAAAAAGATTGGCAGAATTTGGCTTCAATGGGTTGCAAAAAAAGACTAGCTGGAGATGGGCACGAATTTTGTGGGGCCAATTTAATGACGCATTGGTGTGGATTCTGCTGGTGGCAGCCACACTGGCATCTTTTTTCCAAGAGTGGCGAGACGTGATTATTATTCTGATTATTGTGGCGGTAAACGCAGTCGTGGGTTTTTTTCAAGAGTTCAAGGCGGAACGGATTATGGATCAAATCAAGAATCTGACCACGGAAAAAGCGGTAGTTTTTCGTGATGGTGAGAAAAAACAATTAGACACGAAATTTATCGTGCCGGGAGACGTGATTTTTGTGATGAGTGGGGATCGTGTGCCGGCTGATGGGTATATTTTGGAAAGTTATGATTTCAAAGTAAATAGTTTTATTTTTACCGGTGAATCCAAGGCTAGGGTTAAGCGAGCTCAAATTATTACAGAAATGCAAGTGTCTTTGGCGGATATGGATAATATGGTTTTTATGGGGGAGACAATTGCCACTGGGGAAGCTAATTTTTTAGTCACCGGTACAGGCATGCAAACGGAGTTGGGCAAAATTGCTCATATGACGCAGGAAATCAAGGAAACCCTGACTCCGATGCAAGAGAAGATGCGTACCTTGGGGCGAGATGTCACCATTCTTTCGGTGTCGATTGGAGTTCTGGTTTTGATTGTGGGGCAATATGTCCATCTTTCCTTATATCAAAATTTTCTATTTGCTTTGGCCTTGGCTGTGTCGGTGGTGCCAGAGGGTTTGCCGGCTGCTATCTCTGTTTCTTTGACTTTGGGAATGAAGAAACTTCTAAAAAGTAATGTGCTAGCTAAAAAATTGAGTGCCGTGGAAACATTGGGTTCGGTGAGTATTATTTGCTCAGACAAGACCGGCACTATCACAAAGAATGAACTGACGGTGACGAAAATTGTGGTTAATGGGGAAATGATCGATGTAACCGGCAATGGCTATCATCCTGCAGGAGATTTTTTGGTGGGTGGAGAAAAAATCAATCCGCAATCCGTTAATAACTTGGAATTGCTGTGTCGAATTGGAACGCTTTGCAATGATGCCAGTCTGATTGAAAAAGGGAGTCATTACGAAATATTGGGCGATCCCACAGAGGGAGCTATTATTGTAGCTGGCAGAAAATTCAATGGGCAAAAAGATTTTTATGCATTGGAAGAACGTAAGATTACGGAAAATCCTTTTTCTTCGGAGCGCATGCGGATGAGTGTGGTGTATAAAAATGCTCATACTAACTCCTTTGTTAAAGGTTCACCGGATGTCTTGCTAGAATTATGTACGCACAAAATAATCGGAGAGGAAAAAAGTCTTCTAACGTCGGAAGAAAAAGAGGTGATACGCGTGATGTATAATCAAATGTCCGAGGAAGCTCTGCGAGTACTGGCTTTTGCTTATCGGGATTTGGACGAGGTGGTGGAAGAGCACAAGCAGCGCGAGATTGCATTAGCCAAACCTCTGGTGGGTAAGGATGCGGTGATTAATGTTTTATCCGCCGAGGCAGAAAAAGATTTAGTTTGGGTGGGAATGATGGCCATGATTGATCCGGCTCGGGCGGGAGTGGGCGAAGCAATTAGCAATTGCAAAAAATTAGGCATCAAAGTGGTGATGATTACTGGTGATTACGAGGTGACTGCTACGGCCATCGCAAAGAATGTGAATTTGATTAGTGCTCAAAATAATTATGAGGTAATTAATGGCAGGACATTGGATGCTTTGACTGATAGTGAGATTTTTGAAAAAGTAAAAAATAAGGATGTAGTTTTTGCCCGCATTGCTCCAGAGCAAAAACTACGCATTGCTACCCTGCTTAAGGATAACGGGGAAATAATAGCCATGACTGGGGATGGTGTCAATGATGCCCCGGCGCTCAAGAAGGCTGATATTGGCATAGCTATGGGCGTTATCGGTACGGATGTTTCCAAGGAGGCAGCAGATATGATTTTGCTAGATGATAATTTTGTGTCGATTGTTAAGGCAATTAAAGATGGACGCACCATTTTTCGCAATTTGCAGAAATTTGTCCATTATGTTTTCACTTCCAATGCCAGCGAACTTTTAACGGTAGTTTTTGGAATTATTTTGCAAATTCCTTCTCCGCTGACAGCGGTGCAGATTCTAGCGGTGGATTTGGGCACAGATCTTTTTCCTTCTTTTGCCCTAGGTTTGGAACCGGAAGAGCCGGAGGCAAAAAAGGAAGGATTTCACAAGGAAAAACAGACCATTATGACCTTCGCGGGTTTTAGGCGTATAATGTATTTAGGAGTTATTATGGCGACTGGAGCAGTCACAGCTTTTCTTTGGTCTATGCTAAGGGGTGGCTGGAACTTTGGAGAGAAGATGGATGCTTCGGCACTGCTCTATATCCAATCAACGACCGCCGCCTATGCAGTCATTTCCATGACTCAGATGGCTAATCTACTGCAATCGCGCAGTGCCAGATTTTCTCCTTTTCAGTTGGGATTTTTCAAAAACCTGTATGTTCTTGGAGCGTTGGCTATTTCAGTGGGAATGTTGCTGCTGTTTATGTACTTGCCTCTGTTTCAAAAATATCTACACATGCACCCGATTGAATGGAGGGATTGGTTAGTGGTTTTAATTAGTTTTCTGGCGGTTTTCATCTTTGAAGAAGCTAGAAAGAGTGAGAAGGAATAATTATGGACATACAGAAAAATATCCAGTTAGCTGCATTTACTACTTTCAAAATTGGCGGACCGGCCAAAGAGTTTGTGGTGGTCAAGAATAAGGCAGAATTGGTGGAGGCGCTGCAGTATGCTAGGCAAGAGTATTTGCCATATTATATCTTGGGTGGCGGGAGTAATATTTTTTTTGATGACCGTGGTTTTGATGGATTGGTGATTAAATTGGCAGGTGATAGAGAGATGAAGTTGACAACTGAAAATGGAATCTATGCTTGGGCAGGGGAGAATTTGGGAAGTGTGGTAAATTTTGCTAAAGAAAATGGCTTGTCTGGGATGGAGAGCTTAGCGGGCATTCCCGGAACCTTGGGTGGTGCGGCACGGGGAAACGCTGGTGCTTTTGGCACTAGTATGAGTGATTTGGTGGAAGCAGTAGAAGTCATAGATACAGATAGTTTAGAAATAAAAACTTTACGTGTGGATGAATGCCACTTTGCTTATCGTCTGAGTTTGTTCAAAGAAAGTACGCAATTTATTGTCTTGACGGTGGAATTGAAATTGCAGGCAGGCGAGCGGGAGGTTATTGAAGGAAAAATTAAAGAAGTTATCAGGCAAAGAAGCGAAAAACAACCAACTGGCTGGGTAGGCTGTGCAGGGAGTTTTTTTGAAAATCCTAGAGTGGACAAGCCGGAATTGATAGTAAGATTTGAAAAAGAGACAGGGGTGAAAAGTCAGAATGGCAAAGTGCCGGCCGGTTGGCTTATTGGCGAAGCGGGTCTAAAAGGTAGGCGCATTGGGGGTATTGAAGTGAACGAAAAGCACGCCAATTTTGTAGTAAATATAGGTGGTGCTACAGCGCAGGATCTGGTCATGATGGCAAGTTTTATTAAACAACAGGTGCGGGATGATCTAGGCGTACAGCTAAAGGAAGAAGTTATGTTTATCGGTTATTAAATATTAATATAAAAAAATATGGAAAGCCCAAGAAATGTGAGATTTTTGTTCAAAGACGTGAAAATAGATGATGATACTAGGCATTATATTCTCAAAAGACTAGAGCAATTGGACAAAATTTTGGATAAGGCGATGTTGGAAGAGGTGGAGATTGATATGGACAAAATTGGAAAATTTAGAGTGGAGGTGATGATTGAAACACCTTATAGCTTGTTCCGTGCTGAAGAAACCAGCGAAAGCATCGAAGGGTCGATTGATATGGTGATTGATAGTCTTAGAGTGCAAATCACCAAAGAACGAGATCGAAGAAAAACGCTTTTGAAACGCGGAGCGCAATCCATCAAGAAAAAATTAGTCGTGGATGAAAGCGCCCGGTTCTAAAAAATACTAAAAGCGATTTAGTCTAAAAACCTTCCTTTTGGGGAGGTTTTTATATTTCAATAAAATGATATTTTGTTGTATACTTAGAAGCAAATGAAAAAATATAGTCGTCGCATGCTGAAAATAGCACTAGGAGTAGTGTTAGCTTATCTGATTATTTTGATCGGCGGTTTTTTTGGCATTAAAAATGGCCTTACTAATACAGCTGGCATTGTGGATGACAAAAGTAATGTCTATGAAGAAATAAATCAAGAAAATCCGGTGCAAAATGAATTTTCAGCAGACGTGTCCAGTGAAAAAACAGACCAGGAAAAAAAGCAGTTACTGTGTCAAATTGCGGTGGTGGGGGAGGTTGCACCTGTGAATGCGGAGCACATTGCTCAAACGTATGTCAAAACCAATAGTACTGGATTGGTGCGAAAAATGCTTTTGGCGGTGCAATTGCGTCTTGCAAACAATCAAGCATTTGTGGAAAAAATGAGGCAATGTGAAAAGGAAGAAAAGAACATCAATCTAGATTCTTTGGTAGAGCGATATCGAGATAGTGTGGGTAATAATGCTTTTCCCTGGATGAATGATGAACAGTGGCAAGCCATTAGCGTGGCTACGAGCAAGGATAAAGAAGTGATTAATCGAGTGGCGGCAGAAACGCAATTGCCGCCGCGCCTGATTGTATCTAATCTGATTGTAGAGCAGTTGCGCCTTTTTCATTCTCAGCGGGAACTTTTCAAAAAAGTTTTTGAACCGCTCAAGATTTTAGGGAATGCGACCAAAATTTCTCTCGGAGTGATGGGTGTCAAAGAGACTACTGCTATCGCGATTGAAGAACATTTGCATGATCCTGACTCCGAATATTATCTGGGTCAGGTTTGGGAAAATAAGCTAGCTTTTTCCACCGCCAATCCCACGCAAGAGAGATTTGAGCGGCTGACTAATGATAAAGATCATTATTATTCTTATTTATATGCGGCCATGTATCTAAAGGAAATGATGGCGCAATGGGAGCGCGCTGGCTATGATATCAAATATCGGCCAGAAATAATCGGGACGTTGTTTAATGTGGGATTTCCCCAGTCCAAGCCTAAGGCGGAGCCGAAAGTGGGCGGATCAGAAATCACTATTGGAGAAGCGAAATATTCTTTTGGGTCATTGGCTTATGAATTTTATTATTCAGGTGAGATGGAGGACGTGTTTCCTTACATAGTGAACTAGAGGCTTATTTTTTTTGGCATTAGCGCTATTTTGTAGTATGATTAGGATATAAAATATAAAAATGTATAAAAATATAACAATACAATTGGCTAGCGGGATAATTATTGCAATTGCAATTGCTATAGCTATTATTTTTTGGGCGATGAATAATAATATTGATATGGATCCTGTTTTTTTGCACGTAGATAAAAGGCATTCGCAAGGATTTTGCTCTAAAGAGGGTGAGAGCATAGGTGGGGTGTATCCTGATGCAAAAGTCAGAGTATGTTGTGAAGGTTTGACTCCAGTTGTTCCTATGAATATAGAGGGGGCGCAAGGAGTGTGTCAAAAACCAACGAAATAAAAACTAATTACATTCTTGCTTTGTCTCAATAGGAAGCTTATTTTGACGTTTGGAGCTTTTTTTGTTAAAATTATAAGGTTATTAGTAGTATATAAGTATAAATTTTGCTGAAAGATTGGCAAATTATTAAAAAGAAACAAAATTATGGGAATATTCACTAAGTTATTTGGTTCAAATCAGCGAGAAATCAGCAAATTGATGCCAATCATAGAGAAAATAAATGCTCTGGGGGATCAGATGAATAAACTGTCTGATGGACAATTGCGTGGGAAAACTCAGGAATTTCGAGAAAGATTGGGAAAGGGAGAGACTTTGGATAATATTTTACCAGAGGCCTTCGCGGTAGTTAAGGAGGTGGCTGATCGGGTGAATGGTACTCGGCCATTTGATATGCAATTGATTGGTGGTATTGTTTTGCATCAAGGCAAAATAGCGGAAATGAAAACCGGAGAGGGTAAAACCCTAACCTCCACCCTGCCTATTTATTTGAATGCTTTGTCTGGCAAGGGAGTGCATGTAATTACAGTGAATGACTATCTAGCTAAAAGGGATTGCAATTGGATGGGTTCTATTTTTCATTTTCTTGGAATCTCAACAGCCTGTATCGTACATGATTCATCTTATTTGTATGAGCCGAAAAAATTTGATGGCTCAGAGGTGAGTGTGGAAATGGAAAATTTACGTGAAATTGCTAGGCGGGATGCTTATAATGCTGACATCACTTATGGCACTAACAATGAATATGGATTTGATTATTTGCGGGACAACATGGTTCAATCGAAGGAGCAGATGGTGCAGCGGGAATTGAATTTTGCCATCGTGGATGAAGTGGATTCCATTTTAATTGATGAAGCTAGGACGCCCCTCATTATTTCCGCTCCGGATACCGAATCTACTAAATTGTATCAGCAATTTGCGCAAATCGTACCGCGCTTGAAAAAGGAAGAGGATTATGAAGTGGATGAGAAAATGAAGTCAGTAGTAATTACCGAATCCGGCATCAATAAGGTGGAGCAAATGCTGGGCATGGGTAATTTGTATGAGGCGGGAAAGATTAGCTATGTGCATCATTTGGAGCAGGCTCTGAAAGCGCAAGTTATTTTCCAGCTCGATAGAGATTACGTGGTCAAAGAAGGTGAGGTGATTATAGTAGATGATTTCACCGGGCGCATGATGCCGGGACGTCGCTATAGCGAGGGTTTGCATCAAGCTATTGAGGCTAAAGAGCAGGTAAAAGTACAAAAAGAATCCCGTACGTTGGCGACCATTACTTTTCAGAATTATTTTAGAATTTATCATAAATTAGCCGGGATGACTGGAACAGCCTTGACTAGTGCAGAGGAATTTTTCAAGGTATATGGCGTGGATGTGTTGGAGATCCCGACTAATCGCAATATTCAACGCCAAGATTTGCCGGATGTTATCTATAAAACAGAAAAGGGTAAATTCTATGCCATTATGGAGGAAATCAAAGAGCGCCATGCCAAGGGACAGCCTGTTTTAGTGGGCACCATTGCCATTGAAAAATCAGAATATTTGAGTGCCCTTTTGCAACGAAATGGTGTGCCGCACGAAGTATTGAATGCTAAGAATCATGAACGGGAAGCGGCTATTATCGCCAAGGCGGGTCATTTGGGGTCAGTGACGATTGCAACCAATATGGCTGGACGAGGAACGGACATCAAATTAGGTGAAGGTGTGAAAGAGGTCGGCGGACTGCTTATTATTGGAACAGAACGGCATGAAGCGCGCAGAATTGATAATCAATTGCGCGGTCGAGCGGGAAGGCAAGGTGACCCGGGTGCCTCGCAGTTTTATGTTTCTCTGGAGGATGAATTGATGCGCCGATTTGGCGGTGATAAATTGAAAAACCTGATGGATAAATTAGGTTTGCCTGATGACCAGCCTATTCAGAATGCTATTATTTCTAAATCTATTGAGAATGCCCAGACGAAAATCGAAGGATTTAACTTTGATATTAGAAAACATGTTTTGGATTATGATGATGTGATGAATAAGCAACGTGAAGTGGTGTATAAAAAAAGAAGAGAGATTCTGGAAATGCAAGACACAAAAAGTGAGATGCTGGATTATCTCAATGAGGAGATGGAGAGAGTGGTGGCTATGAATTGCTTGGGAGAAGAAGGTGAATGGGATATTCCGGAAATTGTGAATGCGTTTTGTGCGATTGTTTTTGCTGAAATAGACATTACAGCGAAGCTGGAAGAAATCCGTAAGGCCAGCCGTTTTAACAATGCTGAAAAAATTACTCAAATGACGGAGCTTCTAATGGGTATTGCGAAAGAAATTTACAATAAAAAAGAGTCGATGATTGGGATGGAACAAATGAGGATGATTGAAAAATCTATTATTCTTCAAACAACTGACATGACCTGGATGAATCATTTGGATGAAATTGATTACTTGCGAGAAGGCATTGGATTGAGAGGTTATGGCCAACGAGATCCGCTAATTGAATATAAGAAAGAAGCTTTTGATATGTTCTCACATTTGATGAATAATATCCGGGGTAATATTGTGAATACTATTTTTCGAGTGAATGTGGGTCCTGTGCCAAGTGAGCAGCCGCAGGAGAAGCTTAGTTTTAGTGGAGCAGCGACAGAGGTGGAGCAATTTGGGGCGGTGAAAGACTCGGCGCAGTCTGAGAAAAAAAACAGTCCCATTGTGCATGTAGATAAAATCGGCAGAAATGATCCTTGTCCTTGCGGAGCGACTAAGTCGGACGGAACTCCTGTGAAATATAAACATTGTTGCGGTAAATAATTTCAGTTATCATAGCCAAGCTAAGCGGAGTCCGCCAAAGCTTTAGCGTCGGTGGATGGAGCGGGAAAAAATTTAAGAAATGTTGCGGGGCATAGAGTGATAATCCATAAAAAGAGAAAAACATATGCGATTTCTTTTTTCAATTGAAAAATCGGTAGGGTCGGTTATTTTTCGCAAAAAGGAAAATGGTGAAAAAGAATTTTTAATCCTGCACTATCCTAATGGCCACTGGGATTTTGCCAAGGGGCATACGGAAGAGGGTGAGACGGAACATTTCACCTTGTTGCGCGAAGTAGCTGAAGAAACTGGTATTACTGATCTGGAAGTTGTCCCTA
>JBAZXY010000022.1:0-15478 GCA_041659585.1 Parcubacteria group bacterium
GTAAAAATGCACATGGTGAATATAAGATGCGATTAAGGGAACTTTCTGATTATGAGGTTAATGCATTGAGGGATGGCGGATTGGGCGAACAAGAGTTAAAAGCCAAAATGGAGGAATTGGTGAAATATTTTGATACGGAGGAAAAAACCAATCTCTATGAAGCTCGCACCAATGCCAGGACAAAAGCGTGGGAAGGGAAGTTGGGTGGCAAAGTGATGGAAAAAGCGGGTGATTTTGTGAATTGGTATCGCAAGCAAAATGTGTGGGCTAAGAGTGCGGTGGGTATGGCTTTAACGGCGAGTGGGTTGGGTGTGGCGGCTCTGGGTATGCGGGCGTTAGGCGGTGCTGCTACAGGCGTAGGAATCACTGCGGCTTTTGAGGCACGCCATCGTATGCAAGAAAAAAATAAAACAGAAACGCAGCGAAAAGAATTTACAAAACAACTAGAAGGTAAGGATGCTGAAGATAAATTAAATGCTTTAATGGGAAAATTAGACGCGGAAATCAACTCTTATGAAGGGAGTTTGCAAAATGAAAAGCATCAGGCTTTGCGAAGAAGGCAACTGGGAGTGGCGGTAGGAGTCTTTATCGGTTCAGGAGCAATGGGAAAATTATTAGGAGGGGGTATGCATATGCTTGCTGAGACAGATACTGCTAAGAGTGTGACCCAATTCGTAGCCAGTTCTGAAATTGTGAAAACCACTGCTTCTTTTTGGAAGGAGAAATTAAATGGTCTTTTTTCCACGACCGCAGAAAAAGCTAATCAGCTCTTTGATATGGGTAGCAGTGCTTTGCATCAAGCATCCCAAGGGGTAAGTGAAACAATATCTGATGCATATGAGAACGTGACGGACAAGGTGGAAGGCACAATGGTATCTGTAAAAGAAAGCATCCTGGGAGACGGCTCTGCAGAAGTTCCAAATGCGGAATCAACATCGTTGGAAACCGCTTCAATGCGACGAGTGCATATGCTTCACGGAAAAAGTGATTTGGCGCATGAATTTGCTAAAAGAATGGGCATTGATAACCCGGATAATGTTGATTTTGTTACCAAGGGCGGTGTGCCAGTGGAAATTAATGGTCAGCCAGTGCCCGAGGAGTTGTTTTCGGAGCAACAACGTGTTTCTGTGGAAATGGCAGGGAAGATTTCTGCCGCCATGCATGGAGCAGAGAGTATGGGTGGGCAGCCGGTAGACTCATTTGAAATGGCGGAAAAATTTGCCGATAAGATGGACATACATGATTTGCAAAATATAAAATATTCCGGAGGTATCCCGGTGGAAATTAATGGTGTGCGGGTTCCTGTGGGATTGATGACAGATGAGCAATTGCGAGTAGTTAATTTGTTTAATGAAAATACTGCTAATATTGCAGGAATTGACCTGGAGGTGATGAAGGGCAGTAGCTTGGAAGGCACGCTGATTAAGCATCTGACGTCTACTGGCATGGATGCGCAGGAGGCGGGAACCAAGGCTCATCAAATGGCTTTGGCCTACGCCAAAGAGCATCATTTAGCTGGCGGTCCGCAAAGCCTGATTCATGCTGGTGCTCACATTGAATTGGATGCTGAAGGAAAAATTTTGAATATCAGTGGGGATGATAAATTAGGTTATTTGCATCCCAAAGTTGAAACAATTAAACCGGAGATGGCTAAAAAAGTTTTTGATATTGGAGATGCTCCAGCGAGTCATCCAGCAGAAGTTCCTGTGCAAGCGGCTCCTGCAGTGTCGGAGGCTCCAATAATGACGCCTCCAGAGGCGCCAGCTAGACCTATAGGATATGATTATTATAGTGAATCGGATATGGGGGCTTCTTCGCGGGCAACCTCTGCGGCGAGTGAAATTTCAAGGACGGTATCCCATGAGGCTCCAGTGGGATCCATGGAGAATGGTTATGGCGGTGATTTGAATAATTCTTCTAAAGCAGCTTTTGCGACACCTGAGGTTGCAACGGTAGTTCCATCAGAGGTGCATCCGACTCATTCCAAAAGTCTTAATTTTGAAGATGCTCCAGTGGAAAACAGTACGCCAGAATCAAACGTAGCAAGTCATGTTGCTGCATCACAGGAGGCGCCGTTGTATGTTGAAGGTGATTATGGATACGAAAATTTTTCCCAAGACTTGGATAAAATGGTGAATGAAATGCAAAGGGCAAGAGAAGATATCATAAATAGCTATGATTTGAAGGATGATTTCGCTATGGATAGTCGAATGAATAACTTGGAGGAAAAAATTAAAGCTGCAAATATTGGAGGAAGCGGCAGTACTTTAGAATATTCACCGCTAACAATTGCGGAGCAACAAGAATTGGATCTATTGAAAGGTTTTAAACGGTCAGTGGGTGTTGCGTATGGTAAATTGGTAGATACATTTTTGGATATTAAAAAGGATGATAATCTGGCTATTTTAGATGAAAATGTTAATCAATATCTGGAAGTCAATAAACAAAGCAACGCAGCTAAGATTTTCACGCATCTAAAGGAGGTGACTACTCCCGAGGAGATGAATAAATACCAGCTTAATCCGGGACAAAATGAGAAAATAGTGGATTGGCATAAGCGGGTAATTAGGTTTATGCTAAGGAAGAAATTGGATGGGGTGGCTAATTAAAATAAAAAGTAAGTTAAATTAATATGGACATGCAAGAGCAAAATAATTTAAAAACGCAACTAATTTCTGATATGGGATTGGAAAACTTACCGATGGAGAAGCAGGAGGCATTGCTGATGAGGATGATGGAGGTGGTGCTGAAAAGAATTTTTGTGGAAACAATAGCTAAATTGAGTGAGAAGGATGGGGAAGAATATATGGCTATGATAGAAAAGAATATGATGCCAGAGGAGTTAGAGGCTTATGTGCGGGAAAAAATTCCTAGATATGAAGAATTAGTTTTGGAAGTGACCAGGCAATTTCGAGAAGAAATGGTAGATGCCTAGAGCAATAAGATAAATAGTTAATAGATAAAAGTATGGCACTGGAACCTATAGAAGAGAGTGATTTGAATCTGGAGAATAAGTTTATAGAGAAAAAAGCAGCTAATATTTTTTCTGCAAAAGATGGTTCGGCGAATGAATCCATTCTGGAAAATGTGGCAGAGAGAAGGGAGGGTGTTGTGGAGAAGGATGATGCTTATGCCAAGATCGTCTCTAAAATACAAGCTCCCGCTCCACAAACGACTGTGGCAGAAGTGACCCAGGATGCGGATCAGGCTGGAAAATTGATTGATGCCCAGTCGCGCATTAATAATCTGGTGGATGTGGCCATGCAGAAAGGGGTGTTGCATGCAGTGCGGGTAGCTAAACATCTGGATGATAATTATATTTTAGATGAATTTCATGATAAGTTGGTAATGGATGAATTTCATGATGCTTTAGTGGAAAAAGGGTTAATTAAAGATATGTAGTGATTGGTATCAAAATACAATAATAAAAATCAATGGAATTAAGTGCAATATTTTACTTACTAATAATTCTACTTAGTCTGCTGAGTGCTGTTAGTGGATTGTGGATGGTAGTGCGTAGTTTTCTGAATTTCAAAACACAATTGAATCGTTCTTTGAATATGGATTTGGAGGTGATTCGAGTTTCCAAGGTAACTAGACAAGGGGATGATAAAGAACGACAAGACTCTTGGCGGGAGGAAATTGGCGCTATGGAGCAACTGCTTTCTTCAATTTCCACCATGCGCGATGGAAAGGGGATGTTCTATCATTTCTTATTTGGCTCGCCGCATATCGCCTTTGAGATAGCCAATTCCTCCAAAAGTGATGATATTATTTTTTTCATCGCGATGCCGAAAAAGTTCAGGGAAAGTATTGAAAAGGCGATCCATAGTTCTTTTCCAAATGCCTCTTTAGAAAAGGCACCAGACTACTCGATTTTTTCTCCCAATAGCTATACTTCTTCAGCTATGTTGCAATTGAAAAATAATTATATCTTACCACTTAAGACGTATGAAAATTTGGAGGTAGACCCATTGAATGCTATTGTGAATGCCCTGAGTAAGTTGGATACCAAGGAAGAAGGGGCTGCTATTCAATTAGTTTTGACTCCGGCGCATCATTCGTGGCGGGCGGCTGGTAGAACAGTAGCGCACAAGATGCAACAGGGGAAGCGTCTATATGAAGTGCATCATGCTTCTTTCACACAAGAAATGGGAAGCTCTCTGCTGAGCGCTGTAAATGACACAGTTTTTTCTGGTGGTAAGAACGATCCGACCAGTCCCCGTAAAGAAATTTATCAGCTTACGCCCGAGGAGCAGGACTTGGTGAAAGGCATTGATCAAAAATCAAGCAAAGCTGGTTTTTACGTGAATATTCGTTTAGTGGTTTCAGCTGCTTCTCTGGAGAGATCGCAGCAAATGCTGGGTCATTTGGAAAATGCTTTTGCTCAATTTGAAAATTCAGATATTAATCATTTCAAGATCAAAAAAAGGGGTAATGATAGGAAAGTATCTTATGATTTTATTTTTCGCAATTTTGATGTCGAGAATGCAATGTTGCTTAATACAGAGGAAATCGCTAGTATTTTTCATTTACCGATTTCTGTAACAGATGCTCCAAGAATAAAATGGCTTAAGTCAATTTCCGCTCCTCCACCGACTGATATTTCTGCTGAAGGCATTGAATTAGGCTACAATGAATATCGGGGAGTGAAAACCCCTATTCGTATCTCGCCTACCGATAGGCGCAGGCATATGTACACTATCGGACAAACTGGAGTAGGAAAGTCTAATTTTTTGCAAGAAATGGCCAAGCAAGATGCCAAAAATGGCAATGGGTTTTGTTTTATCGATCCACATGGCGATGCGATTGAAGATATTTTAACAGCCATTCCCAAAGAGCGGGCTGAGGATGTGATTGTTTTTGATCCGTCGGATGTGGAGCGTCCCTTCGGCATTAATATGATGGAATATGATGAAGCGCATCCTGAGCAAAAAACTTTTGTTATTAATGAGATGATTGGTATTTTTGATCAACTCTATGATTTGAAAGCTACTGGTGGGCCGATGTTTGAGCAGTATATGAGGAATGCAATGCTCTTGGTGATGGATGATCCAAGTACGGGCTCTACTTTGATGGAAATTCCCAAGGTGCTGTCGGATGAAGGTTTTCGGCGCTTGAAGCTATCCAAATGCAAGAATCATATGGTAGTGGATTTTTGGACCAAGGAGGCAGAGAAAGCGGGTGGAGAAGCAGCACTAGCTAATATGGTGCCATACATCACTTCCAAATTGACCACCTTTCTCTCTAACGATATGATGCGACCCATCATTTCCCAGCAACACAGTACTATCAATATGCGCGATATCATGGATAATAAAAAGATCCTTTTGATTAATTTGTCTAAAGGAAAGATAGGGGAGATCAATGCTCGCTTATTGGGTATGGTGATGGTGGGAAAGATTTTAATGGCGGGACTCTCACGGGCTAATATTCCAGAAAATGATCGAGTTGATTTCTATTTATATTTGGACGAATTTCAAAATGTCACTACCAACTCTATTTCCCAAATTCTTTCCGAGGCCAGGAAATATCGCTTAGTGTTGATTCTAGCGCATCAATTCATTGCGCAGTTGAAGGAGGAGATTTCCAAGGCAGTGTTTGGTAATGTGGGCTCAATGGTGTCTTTTCGGGTGGGGGCGGAGGATGCGGAGTTTTTGCAAAAACAATTTGAACCGACTTTTTCAGCCAATGATTTGATTAATGTAGATAACTATAAATGCTTCGCTAAGATTTTGGTGAATAATATCTTGACGAAACCTTTTAATATGGAAGCCAATCCTCCCACCAAGGGCAATCAGGAAGTGGCTAACGCGCTCAAGGAATTATCACGCTTGAAATATGGTCGAGACAAGGATCTGGTGAATCGTGAGATTTTGGAGCGCTCTCGCTTGGGGAGCGGAATGTAGATTTTTTTAGCGGGTCTTGTTCGTATGGTTTTGGTGGAGGGGGTGCAATTAGCGAATAATATAAGATCCTTTTTTTATAATGTTTTTTTATCTTTTGACAAGGTGCTATCAATAAAGTATTATATAAGGAGCGTAATTTAGGCTTTTTTTGTTTATTATGATGAAATTTAGGAATATTTTTAAGGACTTGACTGGTAAATTTTTCGGTAATTTTTCCAAGGATATTGGAATTGATTTGGGGACGGCTAATACGTTGGTTTATGTGGGTGGAAAAGGGATTGTGATTAATGAACCATCGGTTGTGGCTGTTAATAAGAAGACTGGGCAGGTTCTGGCTATTGGAAGAGAAGCTAAGAAAATGGTGGGAAAAACTCCTGGGCATATTGTGGCTACTCGCCCTTTGGTAGATGGGGTGGTGAGTGATTTTGAGATAACTGAGCAAATGTTGAAATATTTTATCGATAAGGTGCATCGGGATGGTTTTACTCTGTTTCCTCGACCACGGGTGGTGATTGGTATCCCTTCAGACGTAACTGAAGTGGAGAAGAGGGCGGTAATTGACGCTACGATGAATGCCGGTGCCCGGGAAGTGTATTTAATTGATGAGCCTATGGCGGCGGCTATTGGAGCTCGTCTGCCGGTACAGGATGCTGCAGGAAATATGATTGTTGATATTGGCGGGGGAACTACGGATATCGCAGTAATTTCCTTGGGTGGCGTAGTAACCTCGAGAAATTTACGGATTGCTGGTGATGAGATGAATGAGGATATTATTCGCTATTGTCGCGATGAATTCAATTTGCTGATTGGGGAAAAAACAGCTGAGGATGCTAAAATTGCTATCGGCAGCGCCTGTCCTCAAAAGGATAAGATGCAGATGTCTATTCGTGGCAGGGATTTGGTGACGGGCTTGCCTAAAGAAATTATCATTAATGATGAACAGGTGCGCGAAGCTCTTTCTCGATCTATTAGAATCATTGTTAATAATGTAAAATCGACTATTGAGGAAACTCCGCCGGAATTGTTAGCTGATATTATGCAACGAGGTATTATTTTGGCTGGGGGTGGTAGCTTGATTCGTGGACTAGATATCCTCGTAGCTAACCAAACAGATATGCCAGTGCGGATGATGGAAGATCCATTGACGGCAGTAGTACGTGGAACGGGTATCGTTTTGGAAGACTTGGAATCTCTCAAGGAGGTGCTAATTGAGAACCAACATGAGCGGTCTTTGATATAAAAAATGATTATCCGTTTAGAATTTTTTTGTAAGTTAAGTTTACATGCTTATGCAAAGGGGATTTTTTTCGCCTAAAATAGTAAAGTTTCTCATTATTTCAGCGATTTGTTTTTTGCTGATTTTTTTAAATCCTAAGGGGGTGTTTAGTCCTGTACGGGTGGTTTTTTTTGAAGTGGCGTATCCTTTTCAAAAAACTTTTTATGCTGTTAGCCGCACCATCGCAGAGTCCGCTTCTTTCCTGGCTTCTATTGGAGCTATGCGAGGAGAGAATGAGAAATTATTACGTGAAAATGATGCTTTATTAGCGACAATTGTGGGGTTGCAGGAGGCAAAAAAGGAAAATGACGTATTGCGAGAGCAATTAAATCTTTTGCCAAGGGATAAATTTAATTTAGAACCGAGTTTTATTATTGGCCAGGACCCACAAGGATTGGGGAGTTGGATAACAATTGGCAAGGGTAGCTCTGAGGGTATTCAACCAGGCATGCCAGTTATTGTTTCGGACGGTATTTTAGTGGGTAAAGTAGAGGAGGTCAGCTTAGATTCTTCTAAAGTGAGTCTACTGACTAATTCGGTCAGCGCAGTGAATGCCAGTGATTTGGAAACAGGTGCTAAAGGATTAGTGAAAGGTACTTATGGATTAGGAATGGTAATGGATATGATTTCTCAAGCGGATATTTTAAATGTAGGGGATACTATTATTACCTCTGGCTTGGGTGGAGGGCTCCCTAGAGGGCTTTTAATCGGAAAAATTCAAGAAATAAAAATTTCTCCAGACAAGCTCTTTCAACAAGCGATTATTATGCCCAGGGTTAGGTATCAGAAATTGGATATCGTTTTTGTTATTAAGGATTAGTTATGCAAAATTTTTTTGTCAGTATTATTATTTTTTTCTCAGTGATATTGCAAGCATCTTTTTTGCCAAATATTTTTCCGGTTAATTTCGTGCCAGACATCACCCTGATTTTTATTGTTATTTGGACTGCCAGGGTTGATTTTAATTCAGTGCTGAAATGGGCTGTCTTAGGAGGGTTGATGATGGACTTGGCGTCTTTTTATCCGGTAGGGATTAGTATTTTTTCTTTTGTGGCAGTGGCTTTTATTGTAAATTCCTTGAGTAAGAGATTTTTGGTGCCTCATTTGGGGTGGAAGTTTGCCGTCTTAGTGATGATAGTTTTTTTGGCCACTATCATTAATCAACTTATCACCGTGTTCCTCGTGAAAATTTTTGCAGAAGGTGATGTGCGTGAAAGTGTGTATTCTATTTTTTACAGTCGGCTATTATGGAAGCCTTTTTATAATCTAGTGATGTTTGCTATAATATATTGGCCTATTCGAAGATTGGAAAAAGTGTTTTCCTTTCAGAATCAAAGAATAATAATAAAAAGACATGCTTGATGGTTATCTAAATAAAAGAAGAATACAAAAAGGAATTGAGATTGAAGACTCTATCATGACTATTACAGAAAAAGAGGAGGCTATCATGGAAACACCTTTTGAGCGACATGGTCTACGAATCATTTGGTTTGTGATTGTTTTTTTTATTTTTTTCTTAGCTTCGCGAGTAGTCTATTTGAGTGTGATTAAGGGAGTTTATTACACTGACGTTTCCCGGGGTAATAGGATACGATCCATTGCCATCAAAGCTCCTCGCGGAAAAATTCTAGATAAATACGGCCATGCATTGGCTAGTAATATGCCCAGTACTGACGCGGTAATTATTCCCAGTGATTTACCAGAAAGTGCTGAAGAGAGGATGATTATTGCTGAAAAAATTTCCAAAATACTTTTAATGGATAAGGGTAATATCGAGACGGCGATTGAGAGTCAGAATAGAAAATCAATTGATCCTGTGTTATTGGCGGAGAATATTACCCAGGATCAGGCATTGATTATTCTTGAAAAAAAAAGAGAGTTGAGCGGTATTTCTACGGAAAATACCGCCATTCGAAAATATGAAGATGGAAATATTTTTTCTTCTCTCATCGGTTATGAAGGAAAGATTACCAAGGATGAGATGAATAAAAATAGTGACTATCATATGACGGATTATATCGGTAAGACCTATTTGGAAAAGCAATATGAAAAGGAGTTACGTGGAGTGAACGGCTCTAAACAGGTGGAGGTAGATTCTGCGGGGAATGTGAAGAAAAATTTAGGAATGATTGAGTCCAGTGCTGGCCAAGATCTTGTGCTTAATATTGATGCGGGATTACAAAAAAAATTATTTGATAGTATCACTAACATCCTAGAAACTACCGATACTCGCACTGCAGCAGCAGTGGCTATCGATCCTAGGAATGGAGGGGTTTTGGCGATGGTGAATTTTCCTAATTATGATAATAATCTTTTTGCTCGGGGAATTTCCAGCGAGGAATATAAAACTATCATCGGAGACAAGGATCTGCCGCTATTTAACCGAGCTATTAATGGAGAATATCCGCCCGGATCAACCATTAAGCCAATTATTGCAGCGGCAGCTCTCTCAGAGAATACTATCACACCGGACACAGTAATTGATGGATTAGGAGGTGCTTTACATATTGGCGGGTTTCGTTTCGGAGATTGGAAAATACATGGTCCCAGTGATGTACGATTGGCTATTGCTCAAAGTAATGATATCTTTTTCTATACTATTGGTGGTGGTTACGGTAATATAGCTGGGCTGGGAATGAGCAAGATGAAAAAATATGATAATTTATTTGGCCTAGGTAGTCCGACGGGGATTGATTTGCCGGGTGAGTCAAGTGGTTTCATTCCCGACGAGGAATGGAAGATGGCAAAATTAAAGGAAAAGTGGTATATTGGAAATTCCTATCATGCCTCCATTGGACAGGGTTATATCACAAGCACTCCCTTGCAAATTGTTAATTTTGTCGCCTCGATTGCCAATGGTGGAACACTTTATTCTCCGCGAATAGTTAATCAAATTAAAAATAGCAGCGGCCAATCGCAGATAATCGGTCCGGTGGTGATTAGGAAGAAATTCATTTCGGATTCAGTGATGCAAGTGGTGCGCGAAGGTATGCGAAAAACAGTGACAGATGGTACGGCGCAACCACTTAATGACTTACCAATTGAGGTGGCTGGAAAGACTGGCACAGCTCAGTTTGGCTCGGAAGGCAAGACGCATGGCTGGTTTGTTTCCTTTGCTCCCTATGAAAACCCGGAAATAGCCCTGGTAATCATCGCCGAAGGCGGTGGGGATGGTCATTCTTCCGGGGTTCCAGTTACCAAGGAAGTGTATAATTATTATTTCAACCGGGATAAAAAATAATGGGTGCTGTCGATAGGATAAATCCCAAGTCTAGGTATCGAATAAATGCTTGTTGACAGCTTTAGAAAAGGGCTGTATACTAATTTATGTAACAATTTATAAGTTTATTATGCTAGCAATTATCAAAACAGGTGGAAAACAATATAAGGTTGGCGTGGGAGATAAGATTAAAATCGAGAAAATTGAAGGTGAAGAAGGCAGCGTAGTAGCTTTCCCGGAAGTTTTGTTTGTGGGAGATGAAAAGGATATTAAGATTGGCACTCCGCTGGTAGCTGGAGCTAAGGTGGAGGGAAAAATCATCAAAACGGAAAAAGGTGATAAGGTAGTGGGAGTGAAATTCAAGGCTAAGAAAAGATATAAAGTGAAATTCGGTCATCGTCAAATCATGACAGAAGTAGAAATCTTGTCTATTGCCTAAACTGATTCAATAAAAAACGTCTGATGAAAAGTTTGAGCTATATCTAAAAAAAGTAGATACGAAAGTGTCTACTTTTTGTTTTTAAAATGAAACTACAATTAAACTAAAAAATGACTCCTGTATTTCACGGAAGTCATTTTTTATACGCAAATAAGATGGATGAGTTGCAGGAATTTTTTTTAAATAATTTCCAGCGTGACTGTGGGAATAATAGTTTGTAAGTTTTCGGCTAAATTTTCAGTGGGTTGAATGGAATAAGGTGTTTCTAATCGAGAATTATTAATGGAAAGATATACCTTAGCAGAGCCAACTTCGCAGCGATCAAAATATTGCGACAGTTTTTTAAGAGCCTCTTGATCAGCTGAGCTGGGCAAGGTGATGATGATTTTCTTTGCTAGCCCATTCCTTTCGTTGCTAGTTGTTTCTGATAGAATTTCTTTTTTAGAAGTGATGGTATTGCCATTAGCTCTTTGGGTGGCTAGAACTCGACGAAAATTTTCAATTTCCTGAGAATTAATAGCTTTGACTGATTCACACATGATTTTAAAAGTGCCGTCTTTATCGGAAATTTTTCCATTCACCAACACTACCTTATCTTCTTCCCAAATCGCTCCTGTCATATCTAGGATTTTAGGAAAAACAAGAATCTCCATGCTGCCGGCAACGTCTTCAATAGTAACGAAAAGCATGGTTTTTTGGGTTTTGAGATAGATTTTGTGAATCTTGGAAATCACCCCACCGACGTTGACATTTTTTCCTACGTGATTAGCGCCAATATCTTTAATGGGTACACCCATATGGGCAAAATAATCCTTGTATTCTCGGGCAGGATGGTCGCTGATATAGAGTCCCATGAGCTCTTTTTCCCAACTGAGGCGTTGCTTTTTTGTAGCTGGCTCACATTCTATCAGAGAAATTTCTGGCAGAGCAATCTCGGCAGCGCCAAAGAGGCTGAATTGTTGCGAATTCTGATTTTTTTGAAAAGTTTTGGAATGGGCGATAATATTTTCCACTGAAGCAATGATTTGATTGCGTTCTCCCATGCCTTCCAAAGCGCCCACCTTGGCTAGCGCATCAATAGATTTTTTATTCAGATCTTTAGTCTGCACTCTTTCCACTAGGTCAGTGATACTTTTGAAGACTCCATTTTTTCTGCGTTCTTCCGCAATTTCATGGGCGACATTATGACCGACATTCTTGATGGCATTTAGTCCAAAGCGGATGCGTTCTTTTTTGGTTTTTTCATCAATAATCACGGCAAATTCCTCGAAGCTTTCATTGACATGGGGGGCCATAACCTCAATGCCCATATCGCGACATTCAGAGACTTCAATAGCAATGCGGTCGATGTTATCTTGGTCGGAAGTGAGGAGGGAAGCCATGAAGGCAGCTGGAAAATGAGCTTTCAGATAGGCGGTCTGGTAGCCGATGAGTCCATAACAAGCGGCGTGACTGCGATTGAAGCCATAGCCGGCAAAAGGTTCAATGTATTCAAAGACTTTTTCTCCAATCTTGCTGCCTACGCCTTGCGTCACACAACCGGCAATAAATTTTATTTTCTGTTCTTGGATGAGGGCAAAAATTTTCTTACCCATGGCTTTGCGCAACACATCGGCCTCGCCTAGGGAAAAACCAGCCAGGTCTCTGGCGATTTGCATGACCTGTTCTTGATAGACAGCTACGCCGTAGGTTTTTTTCAGAATCGGTTCTAGGAGGGGATGAAGGTAGGACATTTTTTTGTGTCCATGCTTTCTGGCGATGAAATCAGGAATCCAATCCATCGGTCCTGGGCGATAGAGAGCTACCATGGCGATAATGTCTTCCAGTTCAGTGGGTTTCAAAAGTTTCAAATATCTTTTCATGCCGGAACTTTCTAGCTGAAAAACACCGGTAGTTTCGGCTCTTTGCAAGAGCTCATAAGCCTTGGCATCATCTAGCGGGATAGTATCGATATCAATCTCGAGACCTCCCATTTCTTTGACGATGCGCAAAGTATTTTGGATGATGGTGAGATTTTTTAGTCCCAAGAAGTCCATCTTAAGTAAGCCAATCTTTTCTACGAAACTGGATTTAGTAGAGGAGGAATATTGGGTTACGGTTCCGCCATTTTCTCCGCCACGAATAATGTTTTGCAGTGGGGTGTATTCCGTTACCGGATCTTTAGTGATGACCACTCCGCAAGCATGCATAGAGGCATGACGCACTACGCCCTCTAGGCGTTTGGCGCTATCAATCAGTTTTTTAGCACTAGGATCCATGCCGTAAAAATCTTTGAATTCCTTCGATTCTTCAAGGGCCTCAGCGATGGTGGAAAATTGCGGAATGAGCTTGGCGGTTTGATCACAAAATGCATAGGGGATGCCCAGGGCTCTGCCGGCATCACGGATAGCTGCTCGGGCTGCCATGGTTCCGAAGGTGATGATTTGTGCCACATGGTCATTGCCATACTTGCGTCGGACATATTGCAATACATCGTCCCGCCGATTGTCGGCAAAGTCCATGTCCACATCCGGCATAGACACCCGTTCCGGGTTCAAGAATCTTTCGAAGAGCAGGTCATATTTAATCGGATCAATATTGGTAATCCCGGTTAAATAGGAAACAAAACTGCCGGCGGCACTCCCTCTGCCAGGGCCAACTACAATGCCTTGCTCTCGCGCCCAATTAACAAAATCTTGTACGATAAGAAAGTAGGAGGCATAGCCAGTCTTCTGAATGATACCCATTTCATAATCCATGCGTTGTCGGTGTTCAGCCGTAATATCCGTGCCGAATCTTTTCACCAAACCATCCTCACATAGTTTTTCTAAATAGGTTTGGGCGGTGTAGCCTTCAGGAAAATCAAAGTGGGGAAGCTGGGTTTCGCCAAGCTTGATTTCCAAATTGCATTTATCCACTATTTCTTGGGTATTAGCCAGGGCTTCGGGGATATGAGGAAAATGGGCAGCCATTTCTTCCGGACTTTTGAGAAAAAGTTCAAAATCCATTAGATTCATACGATCTTTTTCATCTACTTTGCGATTAGTTTGAATACATAGGAGAATATCCTGAATCTCATTATCTTCTTTACGGACATAATGGATATCATTAGTCGCCACGAGCTTGATATCTAATTTTTTGGAAAGCTCAATTAACCCCTTGTTGGCAATTTCTTGACTGGGATATTTAGGATGGCACTGAATTTCGAAATAGAAATCGCCTTTACCAAAGATATCTTGATATTCCAAAGCCAGTTCTTCGGCGCGTTCCATGTTGCCCATGATGATATTAGCGGGTACCTCGCCTTCTGTGCAAGCTGAAAGACCAATCAGTCCTTCGCTGTATTCACGCAAAACCTTACGATCGATGCGGGGCTTATAATAAAAGCCTTCCAGATGAGCGATGGTAATCAGGCGCATCAAATTTTTGTAACCCTTTTCGTTCTTAGCTAACAGAATAAGATGGTGCCGTTTGCGATCTTCGGCAGTGGGATTTTTGCTATGGAGATCATTAGCGGTGACATACATTTCACAACCAATAATGGGCTTGATGCCCCGCTCCTTGGCTTTGATATAGAATTCAATGGCTCCATAGAGAACGCCATGGTCGGTGATAGCCAGTGAATCCATGCCTAATTCTTTGGCACGGTCAAGGATGGCATCGACTTTAGCCAGACCATCGAGTAGGGAATAATGGGTGTGGACATGGAGATGAGTAAACTTTGGGTTAGTTGTTTCGGACATAATTTGTGATTCAAAATTTTTTAATTAAGAATTTCGAATTTTGAATTAATCCCATAATGACTAATCAGATAAACCTTCAAAATTTGTCATTGGAAATTGGGATTTGATTGGAAATTGGAAATTGGGATTTGGAAATTTAAAAAACCTTAACTTTGAAAAGCAAGGTTTCTTTATAACGCAAAATCTATTTTAGCTGAGTAAAGTATCATATATTTTTCTCTTCCTCCATAGCCCGGATTGCTCACTGGGTTTTGCAAGGGAGATAATTTAATATACTCAGTATAGCATATCTCAGAAAAAAGAAAAACCATCGAAGAAAAGGATCTTCTTCGATGGATGGAGCGGTGCTTTTTAAAAGAGTGGGTGCACACGATAGGATTCCTTGGATAAATCCCTTTTCGTTCCTAAAATTGTGGGTGGGGAAAGCACGCGCGCTTTTTTCCAAAAAAAATGGATTATTCTCACATAACCGCAAAAAAGATTAAACAAGAGCACTGAGCTTACAGCAATGAGGCATATTCCAATGATTATTCCAAATATACTCATGGCTATGTAAGGTTTATAAATAAGGATGTATACCTCTATGATGGCAATTGCAAAATAAGTAATTGGAATAAGTAACGCCTCATTTATAAAATCAATAATTTCTTTTAGCATAATAAATCTCCTTGAGTTGAGGATTGATGGCAGCTAATTTAAGGAACGCTATTTCTATGCCTATACTGTCAAAAAAAACAGAAAGAGTCAATGTCAAGTGGATATGGTATAATAGGATAAAATATAATATATATGAAAAAATCAACTTTTGAGTGGGAGCGTGAATTGTTGGAGCAACAAGAATTCAGTTTTGTTATTGGTATTGATGAAGCGGGGCGCGGACCATTGGCTGGTCCAGTAGTGGCCAGTGCGGCA
>JBAZXY010000023.1:0-15367 GCA_041659585.1 Parcubacteria group bacterium
CGTCAACTATACATTATTAATCCTAGGTTACCCTCCACACCTTGTCGGTATTATGCAAACTTTCCTGGTTGGAAAGTATTTCTAGGGGGTAAGGATTTCTATTCTAATTGGAAACAGGCCGCTCGGGCAGCGCGAAAGATTGATGGGATTGTCAATCAGCTTACCTACATTAAATTGTATAAGAATAATTCTCGGTTACCGTCTTCGCCGGAAAAATTCTATGCCAATTTTCCTGGTTGGAAAGAATTTCTTGGTAATAGGATGAAATCTCACTATTCCACCTGGAAAAGAGCCTCTATTGCTGCTCAGGAAATTCCGGGGATTGTCAGTCAGTCCACCTACCGCCAGCTGTACAAGGTTAATCCAAAATTATCCTCAGCGCCCTATCGCTATTATGCTGATTTTCCAGGTTGGGATGTCTTTCTGGGGAAGAAATAAATCCCAAAGCCTTGTCAATTGCTATTGTAATTGACAAGGCTTTTTTATATCAAAAAACTCGAGCTAATTAGATTAGGTCCGAGGTTTTTTATGTGTAAAAAGGGAGATTATTTCTTTCTCATAACTAGCTGTGGATCAACACAATTGAAGTTGCATTGATCAACATTATCAATGCCTTGATGCAGTACCGTTTTGGAGCATTCGTTGAGTTTTTCTTGGCATTTAGCTTTGCTATCGGAAAAATATCCCATATTGACTTGATAGCCTAGCTTGTCAGCCACAAAATAACCAATCACCAAAACACCGGCCAGCCAGATAATAGATTTGATAATACCAAACATAAATTTCACTTAATAATAAATCATCCACTGCTACTTTCATTATAAAGCAATGAGTTCTGGCGTCAAATCAAAAAAGTTTTTTTAATTGGTTTTTCTTTTTCCTTTTTTGAGGTAGAATAGAAGCATATAGCATACAACATGTAACATATAACATGAATTGTGTAATGAATCACGAAGGGTTTATTGCATATTACATACTCCATGATTAAAATTGGTATCAATGCGTCTTTTGCCCGCAAGTCGGGAAGCGGAATCGGTCAGGTGACGAACAACTTTCTCAAAGAGTTAGTTGTTTCCACAGCGCTATTTCAAACTACTCAAGATAAGGCGGTGGAATTTGTGCTGTATCTGGAAGAGGATTTGCCAAGAGGAATCAAATTGCCTGCTAATTTTCGTAAAAATATTTTCCTGCCTTTTTGGAAGCGGGATGATTTGGTGCGTAAAATTTTGTGGGAAAAAATCTATCTGCCTCGAAAGGCCAAAGCAGATGGTTGCGATGTCTTTCTCTCACTCTATCAATGTCCCACCATTATGCCTAATGAAATTTTTCATATCATGTTGGTGCATGATATTGTGCCCAAGTTGTTTCCGCAATATTTGAATAATGCGCGCAAGCGACGATATTGGAGTTGGACGGAAAAAGCCATTAGTATGGCTCAGAAAATTTTGGCAGTGTCTTCGCGCACAGAAAAAGATTTAATCCAGTATTTAGGCATGGAAGCTCGAAAAATCAGTGTGAATTATATTGATTGTGATGCGTTGTATAAAAAGCCAATTGCACAGGTAAAAATTCAGGAAGTGTTAAAAAAAAATCATTTGAAGCCAGGCTACATCTATACAGGTGGGGGATTGGAGATGCGTAAAAATACGGAGAACGTGTTGCGGGCCTATGAAAAATTACTAGGTATAAACAAGCGCGATCCTTTTATGGAACAGTTGCCTAAGTTAGTTATTTCCGGTAAACTTTTGCCACAACTGGCTCCTTTAGTATTGGATGTGGAGAAACTGGCTAAAGAATTGCATCTCTCCGGTCATGTGGTTATTCTGGATTATGTGGCGCAGGATGATTTGCCAGCGCTATATAGCCAGGCCAGCTTTTTTATCTACCCTTCACATTATGAAGGATTTGGTCTGCCGGTATTGGAAGCAATGGCGGTGGGTTGCCCGGTGGTTACAGCCAAGACTTCTTCCTTACCGGAAGTGGGTTTGGATAGCGTGCTCTATTGTCACGCGGAGGACGTGCGGGACATTACCATGGTAATGAAAAACGTGCTAATTAATCCAGAATTACGCAAAACTCTTCGAAAGCGCGGTCAGGAGCGAGCACAAGCATTTTCTTGGAAAAAATTTACCCATAAAATAGCTGGTGAAATTATGGAATATAAACAAACTAAAAAATAAAAAGCATGATGTGGACACCGAGTAAAAATCAATTGCAGCTTCTGAGTCTGAATATAGTTATGGTATTTTTTCTTATCCTGCTTTCTAATGTGGGATATTTGCCACTGGGAAAAGGGGATTTTGCATTTTTCGTTTTTTTGCTGTTCATGCTGACACTCTATCGACCGAGTTGGGGTTTTCTTTTTTTTGTCGGCACTATCATGCTGGAAAACATCAATTTGGCACCCTTGGAATTGGGGCTAGCGGTGCGACCCTATCAACTTATCGGCGGAATGACTGTTTTGGCGTTGCTTATTCGTTTTCTTACCAAGCGGCTAAATTTCGCTTTGGCAAAATTCACTCTTTGGGATGGGGCGGTCATCTTGCTTGGTGCGGGCTCTTTTTTGAGCTTGGCGAATGCGCCAGCCAAAGGCGCAAGTTTCAAGCAGGCCGTGATCATGTTGTCCTACATCGCGCTCTATTTTCTCGTGCGTAATTTTTTGCAGACCAAGGAGGATTTGAAAAGGGTGCTGCCTTTTTTTATCAGCTCTTCGATGGTGGTAGTGGGTTATAGTATTTGGCAAAATATACGTTTTCTGCAGGGTGGGTCGCATTTTGAAGTGATGCCCGGGCGACCGAACGGCACCTTTGCCGAGCCTGACTGGATGGGTATTTTTTTGGTATTATTGCTGGCCGTGCTATATGCTTTGATGCATTATTTTTACAAAAATAAAGATAGTATGGAAAGCCAATCAATTTTGAATTTTAAATTTAGAATTTTAAATTACCAATGGGGTTTGTATATATTTCTTGTGCTGACTTATATCGCTTTAATTCTGACAGTGGCGCGCAGCGCTTGGGTTGGGGCGCTGGCAGTGACGGTGGTTTTTTTGGTGGTAGTGTTCACTCAATTGAAAATGAATTATCGATCTTGGCAATGGAAGGATGTCATCCGGATGAAGCTGACCATCATTCCACTTTTTGTTTTGAGCATAGCCAGTGTTTATTTTTTGCATCTGACTAATTTTCAATTAGGCAATCGCGCTCAAAGCACTGGTTCCGGGATGCAGGAAATTACAATTTCCTGTGAAAATGGAATTGGCGATTGGAAAGCTGTTCCGATTACCACACCTCCTCTTTCTATTGAAAATATGGATGAGTTGGAGCAATATCATTGCCGTCATATCAATTTGGAGGAAATTGATGCCGAGACTGCCTCAGGACGTTTCATAACGACTGCTCTTAGAAAAGATCCTAATGTCAACATCCGGGCTGAGATTTATCAGAAGTCATGGGTGCTGGTGAAAAGTCATCCTATTCTCGGCATCGGGTGGGGCAGCGTCAGTGGTTATCTGGGCACTGACGAGCGGGGAGCGGGCCTCAATGCCAGCAATATTTTCCTGGAGACGTGGCTGGGCGCCGGCCTCCTCGGCTTGGCATCACTAGTGGTTCTCCTGGGGTTTGTTTTGTACAATAGCATCCGGTTTTTTCTGTATCAGGATCAGTTCTTCGGTTTGTTTCTTCTGTTGGGCCTCACGGCCATCATCATTCCCAATCTCTTCAATTCCGGTATTTTCCTGGGATTTGTGTGGCTATTCCTGGGGCTGGGGTTTATTAAGAAATAAATAATAAGCTTATAATTCAGGCATTTTATGGTTGACAAAACTATAGAAACCTGCTATACTTATATATTAGTATCAAGTTTTAGCTAATCCTTATCACGAGGGGGTCGTGAGGCAGTTCTTTATTAAAAATGGAGGAATAGAAAATGAAACCAGCGACCAAAGAAATCATCATTGTGATTGTGCTGTTTGCAATTTTTTATGGACTGGCAATTTTTAATTCTTGGAACAAGGAACTATGGATGGCCCTTTGCCTGGTGGTGTTTTTGTGGGGTATTGGCCTTGCTATATACTATTTGGCAAGTTTTTGCTTAAAGATGGCTTTATGGGGCATTGGTTTCGTCATAGACCATAAACCTTCAACGGAAACAAATAAAAAGCCAACGCAGAAAAAGGAAGGTGACCAAATTCCTTTATCATGACAATCGATGATGGTATCCTATCTATTTTCAATGGCCAGTTGGAATTTCAACTGGCCTTTTTTATTTGCAAAAAAATTTCAAAATTACTTAGAACTTTTCAGGTGGTATATTTTTACGTAGAAATAATCCACAAGTAGATGGGTTAGTAATCCAATTCCCAGAAACAATACTGGTCGATATAAAAGAAGAAAAAAAGAGGCTATCAAAATCATCGGCCACTTTTTGTGTAGAATGTGCGTCTTGAAGGGATTGCGCCGGGGATGATAGATGGGTTTTGATAGGAGATGATCCAGGTCAATGAGCTCGGTGGAGAAAAGAAGCAGCAAGTCAACATTATTGGCATTAATAAAAGGTATTTTATCTACCAAAAAATATGCACCAAGATCAAATATTAGATGAATAGGAGTGGTCATAATATAAAGATGAATGTATTTATTTATATATCAATGCATTGGCTTGCGCAGTGGTTTGTGCTATGCTTTTGATGTAAGCATGGCTAATCTATGGGTATATTTTAGCATATAAGCAATAAATTACCAACACAAAAATTTTATGAAAATAGCAATTGACATTCGCAATATTGGCAAGGGGAGAACAGGGGATGAGGTGGTGTTTTTCAATTTGGTGAAACAGTTTGCGCTTTTGGATGCGACCAATGATTATTTACTGTTAACTGATCGAAATGTGGCAGGAGACAGTTTGTTGCAAGCATCCTTGGGCAGCTTGCATTTGCCGTCTAATTTTTTGGTGATAAATTTGGGCGAGTCTGGTGTGAATAAATTTCTGTGGAATGCGTGGGTATTGCCGCAGTATTTGCGCAAGAATCCGGTGGACATTTTGCAGGTGCAATATATCACCCCGTTTTTCGTGCCGAAAAAAATCAAGATTGTCACCATCGTGCATGACGTTTCTTTCAAGGTCTATCCGGAACTTATTGGAAAATTAGATTTGTTTTTTCTCAGCGCTTTGATGCCACTCACCCTGCGGCGAGCGGACAAAATCATTGGAGTGTCACGTTTCACCACTCAGGAGATCATAAAATACTATCACACAGATCCGCGCAAATTGGCGTGGATCCATAATGCAGTGGGAGACAATTTCCAAACCCCAATCACTCATGCTCAAATGGAGGCAGTGCGCAAAAAGTATAATTTGCCGCAAAAATTCATTCTCTATATTGGCACCTTGCAACCCAGGAAAAATTTGCCAGCTCTCATTGAAGCCTATATCCAAATTCCCATTGCAAAAAGAGAAGGCTTAAAGTTGGTGCTAGCCGGCGGGAAAGGGTATAATTTTGATCGCGAAATTGAAACAGATATTAAGAGTTATTCTCTGGATGGACATGTCTTGCTGCCGGGTTATATTGCCGAGGAGGATAAGCCAGCGCTATTCGCTCTGGCCCATGTTTTTTGCTTTCCATCATTGTATGAAGGTTTCGGCATTCCCATTTTGGAGGCGATGACACTGGGCGTTCCCGCACTGGCCTCTCATATTCCGCCTCACGTGGAGGTGGCTGGAGAGGCGATTACGTTTTTTGACACCACTAGTCCGGCTGACTTTGCCAGCAAGCTGGTGGCGGTGGTGGCGGATGAGTCTTTGCGCTCTCGCCTAAAAGAGGCTGAAAAGGCTCAAGCGGGGAAATTTTCCTGGCAGGAAGCAGCACAAAAAATGCTGGAAATATACGGCGAAATGGAGGATGCGGCAAACTGATTGACAATCTGTGAATTCAAAGTAAAATATATAGCATACCTAATAAATATAGATTAGGTGTATTTATTTATTAAATTATTGAAAAAATGAATTATTTTAAAAGAAGTGTTTCTCAATCTGGAAATGATGGATTGCCGAATAGTAAGAAGAAAAAATGGATCATAATCGTCACTAGCACCTTAGCTATTTTTCTTATCGGCGGCGGGGTATTTGCTTGGAGAACAGGTATGACTTTGGATAAGATTTCCAATGGAGAGAGTGGTTTATTAAGTAGTCTTGTAAAATCATTACCTGGCGTAGATAATAAACTTATCGGCGAGGAAGAAGGACAAGTCAATATAGCCCTGTTAGGGATGCGCGGAGAGGGTGTGGAAGGTGGTGGGTTGCTGGCGGACACTATTATGGTAGTTGGGATTCGTCCAGCTGAAAATAAGATTTCTATTATCTCTCTCCCGCGCGATCTATATGTCAATGACCCAGGCACTCAAGATAAGAGCAAAATCAATGCTGTGCATGCCTATGGCGAGGCTAAGGGTAAAGGTCAAGGCATGAAGGATATGGAAGCCATCCTTAGTGACGTTACGGGGTTGCACATCACCTATGCGGCCAGTATAAATTTCGAGGGCTTCAAAAAGTTGGTAGATACCGTGGGTGGAATACCTTTTCATCTGGATGAATCATTTTCTGAATCCATTCAGTTTATGGGGCTGGATTCCGAACAAGATTGTAGTTATAAGACTGGCTATACTGTTCCGGTCTATGAAATAAAAAATGGGGTGAAGGTGCAAAAATATGGAAGCAAGATAATAAAAAGAAAAAGTCCTGGTCCAGACCAAAGTCCGACCTATGTGCATAGTTTCAGATTATGTACCAGAAAAGCAATTACCAAGGAGGACTTGGAGTGTGGAGGAAATTTCACTTTGCCAGCAGGAGACCTCACTTTGAACGGTGATCAAGCGTTATGTCTGGCGAGATCACGGGCTACTTCGAGTGATTTTGAACGAGCCAAAAGACAACAACTGATTATGCAAGGCATTAAAAATAAATTAATGAGCGCTGGGACATTGACTGATTTTGGAAAATTAAATGACATTTTGAATAATCTGGGTGACAACGTGCGTACTGATTTGCAGGCATGGGAGATGAAACGATTTTATGATGTTTATATGGGCATGACTAATCCGCAGATCTATCAACGGGTACTGGAAAACTCCGAGGAGGGCTTGCTCTACCATCCTGAGAATGGTACTGCTGGATACATTCTGCTTCCATTAGGAGATAATTATAACCGCATCCATGACATGGCTAAAAACATTTTTACTATGCCAGCCCAGTCTGATATCAAGCCGGATAGCAAAGATGCTGTTGAGGCTAAATAAAAAAAGAAAACACTTACTATAATGGAGCTATCCATAATTATCACTAACTACAAGAACCCTGAATTATTGAAGGTGTGTATTAATTCAGTTAAAAAAAATATCCAACGAATTCAATATGAGATTATCGTGGCAGATAGTGCAACGGAAGAAGATACGGAATTAATGATGCAAGAATACTTTCCGGAAATAACCTTCCTTCCTTCCAAGGAAAATATCGGTTTTGGCGGCACGGTGAATAATGGATTAAAAGTAGCTCAAGGTGAATACATTCTCATTCTTAATGGAGATATTATTGTTAAGAAGGAGGCCATTATCACTCTCTTGAATTATATTAAGCAATACCCTGAAACAGGAATTGTTGCACCGCAACTTTTGAATTTTAATGAAACGCATCAGCCATCTACGTTTAAATTTTATACACCACTGACAATAGTGTATCGTAGAACATTTCTAGGAAAGATGCCTTTTGCTAAAAAACATCTAGACAATTTTTTAATGAAAGGGGTTAATTACGAGGAAACGCGCGAAGTGGATTGGATTATGGGATCATCCTTTATGGCGCAAAAAAAAGCTATTGATAAGGTGGGTGTGATGGATATGCGTTTCCGACTTTATTTTGAGGATACGGATTGGTGTCGCAGATTTTGGGAGGCGGGGTATAAAGTGGTCTACCTTCCGCAAGCCCAGATGTATCATTATCATGGTCGAGGGTCAGCGGGAAAGAGTATTGTTAAGACACTATTGTCCAATCGATTAACTTGGATTCATATAGCGAGTGCTATTAAATATTTTCGTAAATATGCCGGACGCGAGCTCCCTAAACATAAATAGGTCTAATAAAAAACATTATGGAGGAATTGGAATCGCAAATAAAAACTGAGGAAATAAATACCAGGCTCTTTAGGCGCTATCTTTTTATTTTTGCTATGCTATTCGCCTTGGCGGGTAGTTTTTGGCTAGGATACAATAAGGGAATTGCCAACACTGGTGACGAAGCTAAGATATACCCCCTTGATTCAACTACGATTATCAATAAAGCCCCCCAGGGTAAGTCCGAGGTGGATTTCACTCTTTTTTGGAAGGTTTGGGCACTGCTCGAAGAAAAATATGTTAATCACCAAGCGCTTAATGCGCAAGACTTAGTGTATGGAGCTATTAAAGGCATGCTAAAGGCTACTGGTGATCCGTATACGAACTTTTTCGATCCTAAAGAGACTAAGGAATTTTCTCAGGATATCGGAGGTAGTTTTGAGGGTATCGGGGCTGAACTCGGCATTAAAGATAATGTGCTAACTGTCATTGCGCCTTTAGATGAGTCACCCTCTCAGAAAGCAGGCCTCTTGGCTGGAGACAAGATTCTCAAGATTGATGACAAATCAACGGCTGATCTCGCTATTGATGCAGCCGTGGATCTCATTCGTGGAAAAAAAGGTACGGATGTTAAGCTTACTGTCTTGCATAAGGGTGGTCAGGAAACGAGCGAAGTTATTATTACTCGGGGCTTAATTCAAGTGAAGAGCGTGAAAGTGGAGTTTAAAGATGATGCTATTGCTTATTTGAAAATCAATCAGTTTGGTGAAAAAACTAGCAGTGAATTTGATGTGGCTATGAATCAGATAATTTCTCATGGTTCCAAGGGCATTGTTTTGGATTTGCGCAATAATCCAGGTGGGTATCTGACTTCTGCCGTTGATATCGCTAGTCGTTTCATTTCTAAAGGAAAGGTTGTGGTGACAGAAGAAGATAGTACTGGAAAAAAAGATAATCTTTATACTGCTGGCGGAGATAAATTAAGCGGCTTACCTTTGGTGGTGCTCATCAACGAAGGCAGTGCTAGTGCCTCAGAAATTCTGGCCGGAGCTTTGAGGGATGACAGTCAAATAAAATTGATCGGCAAGAAATCTTTCGGCAAAGGATCGGTGCAGGAGTTTATGGATCTCCCTGGCAAATCCAGTGTTAAAATTACAGTCGCCAAGTGGATGACGCCAAGTGGTGATTACATCATGGAAAAAGGCATTACTCCTGATGTAGAAGTGGATTTGTCACTGGAAGATTTCAAGAATGAAAAAGACCCGCAGATGGACAAGGCTACGGAAATCATCAAAGGGATGATTAAATAAATATGGAGTTATCTTTAGGCTAGTTAATATATTTTTCAATAATGCTAATGCCTTTATTACTCAATTTTAGCGAGCTAACTAAAAATTCGGTAGATTTAGCCGGGGGCAAGGGCGCTTCACTGGGAGAAATGACGTCTGCTGGCATTCCTGTGCCGCCGGGTTTCGTGGTGCTGGCGATTACTTTTGAAAAATTTTTGGAAGAAACGGATTTGAATGTGGAAGTGGCTGCCATTTTGGATACGGTGGATCATAATGTGATGCACACGGTGGAGCAAGCTTCAGAAAAAATTCAAGGACTAATCAAGCAAGTACAGATGCCAGTTGATATTGCCGAAGAAGTTAAAAAAGAATTTGTAAAATTGGATGCGGAATTTGTGGCCGTGCGGTCTAGTGCTACGGCTGAGGATGGGGCTGAAAATGCTTGGGCGGGGCAATTGGATTCATATTTGAACACAACCCAAGACCAGCTACTGGAAAAAGTGCAACATTGTTGGGCATCGCTCTTCACGCCTCGCGCGATTTTCTATCGCTTTGAAAAAGGCTTGCACACACAGAAAATTTCTGTGGCGGTGGTGGTGCAAAAAATGGTGGAGTCAGAAATTTCCGGCATCGCTTTTTCGGTGCATCCGGTGACCGAAGATTATAACCAACTCATCATTGAGGCAGGTTGGGGCCTGGGTGAGTCCATTGTTTCCGGCTCCATCACGCCTGATTCCTATGTGGTGGAAAAAAACCCCAGAAACATTTTGGATATCAATATATCCACGCAAACTCGTGGACTCTATCGCGCGCAAAATGGTGGCAATCAGTGGCAAGATATTGCAGAACCCCAAGCTTCGTCGCAAGTGCTGACCCAAGAACAAATCCTGGAATTGTCGGAAATCATCTTGGGCATCGAAAAGCATTATGGTTTTCCGTGTGACATTGAATGGGCTTATGAAGCCGGTAAGTTTTATATCGTGCAAAGCCGGCCGATTACCACTTTGAAAGAATTAGCGCCAGAAAATTTTAATTTGAAAGATAGTTTGCAGTTTATGGGAAATGAAACTTTTTATAAAGAAATCACCTATCCTTTTATTCCGGTCATTTGTTTTGAGTCTGCGATGAGAAGTTATCTGAATAACCCGCTAAAAGACAAATTGCATATCAAGGAATTTCCCAAGGTGGTAGAAATTTTAAAAGACAATTTTGCAGGTTGGAATAACGGAAAAGTGCAGGCAATCAGAGATGAAAAGGAAATATGGTTCGTTATCGAAGAAAGTCGGCATGTTCTGAAAAAATATGCCGGTCAAATAGATGGGCTTATGGCGTTAGATTATGCGGCTTTGGAAAAAAATGAATTTATTAATGCCCTAAGATTGGTAGATAAAATTTGTACTGAGGTATATAAGAGATATCTTTTTTATATTCATGAATTTTTTGAAACGGAAGATGCAGAATTGCTAGGTGTTTTGCCCGAGGTCAGGATGGAATTGTCTATATTCGTGGGTAGAATTTATAAAATTTGTGACGACATCATCAATGCTTTAGCAAAAAAATTCGGTACCATATCATGGCAAGTATTTATGTATGCGACTTTTGAAGAGATTATCGAACTTTTGGAAAATCCTCAAAACGCAGATGAATTTATAAAAATTCATAAGAGACCCATCGCTTTTATTTTCGATGGAAAAGAGTTGCATGTCATCAAGGATGAGGCCAGGGTTCTTGAAATAATCGCTTTTCTGCAGGAGAAAAAAATGGAGCTAGGAAATTCTGGTGAAATGATAGGGGGAATGGCGACATACAAAGGCGTGGCAAAGGGGCATGTAGTGAGGTTGCTTGAATCAGATTACAAAAATGTAGAGGGTGTCTTGAAAAACAAGAAAGAATATATTCTTGTCACGTCTATGACCCGTCCGGAATTTATGCCTTATTTGAAAAATTGCAAGGCGATTGTTACTGATGAAGGCGGCATCACTTGTCACGCGGCTATTGTTTCGCGTGAACTCAAAATCCCTTGCCTTGTCGGCACTAAAATAGCCACGCAAGTGTTGCAGGATGGGGATTGGGTGGAGGTGGACGCAGATAAAGGGATTATTAGAATAATTGAAAATATGAAATCTTAGGGTTATGCTTAATAAAATACAAAATTTAAAAATACAAATAATGTCTGATGGCATAGTCATAGATCAGGGGGCAAGGGAGGCTTTGGCGAAAAAAGATAAGTCGCCAACAGATTCATTTGAAAATCACTCAACAACTTCCGGGATTGTCTTAATATTGCCTGGCGATATTTATGTGAACGCAAGATTTTCCGAGAAAAAAAATAATTCTGAAATCAAGTTGAATTTTGTCGATGGACAATATGTTTTGATCGATGGGTCTGTAAATTATCCAATAAACATCGTCCCATTACCCATTTATGTTAATGAGAAGGATTTAGCTGGAAATAGCTACAAAGAGTTTGTGGTAACCATTGCCGATAGAATTCGCATAAGCCCAATAATTGGATGCTCTTTTGGGTGCAAATATTGTGATATAAATAGATCGAGGTATAAGAAAATTACTGTAGAAGAATTACTAGCTGGAATTGATATCGCTCTTCGAGACACTAACACGCGACCAGATCATCTGCTGATAAGTGGAGGGACGCCAAGGGTAGAGGATAGGGCATATTTGGATGATGTGTATGAAAAAGTGACAAATTATTGCCAACAGAAAAACTTGCCAGTTGATGTGATGTTGTCACCTAGGGATGAGCGTGATTATTTAGAAAGATTGAAGAGTTGGGGAGTTGACACTTTGTCAATAAACATAGAAATTTTTAATGAAAAAATAGCTCGAGAAATAAATCCGCAAAAAGCAGCTATCACAAAAGAATTCTATCTTAAGTTTATTTCGCAGGCGGTAAAAATATTCGGCAAAGGTAAGGTAAGATCACTGCTTATTATCGGACTGGAACCGCTTGAGGACACGCTGAAGGGCGTTGAAGCGCTTGCTAAAATAGGATGTGATGTAGTGCTGAGTCCATTTATTCCATTTGAAAAAACCGATTTAGCACATCTGGATGCCCCGACGCCAGAGGATTTAAAAAAAGTATATTTGAAAAGTTTGATTATTGTAAATAAATATGATGTGAAAATTGGCCCACGATGCATTCCGTGCCAACATAACACATTGGCTTTTTCGGATAATTCAGGTGAATATTTCTTTAATTAAACATTTCAAAATCCATGATGAAGCTTAATAAAAAAGAGGTTGATTTCTTAGTGGGAAAATGGGGAACACCACTTATTATTTATGATGAAAAACTAATACATGAAAGAATCGCTCTTGTTAGAGAATCTTTTAAATATGCAAAATTTAAATTACTTTATGCACTTAAGGCGAATACGAACGTTTCCATAATAAGAATTTTTAAGCGACTGGAGTGCGGGGTTGATGTATCCTCTCCGGGGGATGCTTTTCTAGCCTCTAAGGCTGGTTTTGTTAGCAATGAGATGTCTGCAACTGGTCCAAATTGGACGGACGCAGAATTGAAGTATTTTATTGAACATAATATTGCAGTTGACCTTGACTCAGTGTCACATATAAAGAGATATGGGGAATTTAATCCAGGTGGAGAGATAGGGTTAAGAATAAATCCAGGAATTGGATCATCTCCATGGAAACAATTGACGGCCGGGGGTAAAGACAGTAAATTGGGCATATGCCTAGAGGATATTGAAAATGCTAAGATAGAGGCGCAAAAATATAGACTGAAAATAATTGGACTCCATTTTCATATTGGATCAAGCTCATTTGATCTAGATTCATTCGTAAAGTCATTAAAAATAACTTTAAATCTTGTAAAAGATTTCCCCCATCTTAGATTTATCAATATCGGGGGAGGGTGTGGAGTTAAATTTCATGAAACACAAAAGGACTTCGATATAAAAAAATATGGAAAAATCGTAGTTGATATGATTAAAAAAAATAAATTTGGAAACAAAAAAGAGATTGAATTAAGAATTGAGTTGGGGGAATTTATGATGTGGCCATGTGCTTGCGCCATCAGCACAGTAAATACAATCAAATATAACGGTAGAATAAAATTTATTGGCGTTGACGTTAACTCCAGTCATATTCCCACGCCTTCGCTCTATGGGTCATATCATGTTATAAATACATTTAGCAAGAAAAAGAAGGAAATGGTTGATATCGCTGGAAATTTGTGTCAGGCTGGTGATATTTTAGCAAAAGATAGATTTATAAATAAGTTAAATGAGGGTGATATTATTATTATCCAAAATGCTGGAGCTTATTGCATTGCGAGAGCGAGTCATTTTAATTCGAGACTGTTACCTAGGGAGATATTAAAAAAGGAAGATGACAATTATTTATTAATAAGGGAGGAAAAATTTTCTGATTTATTACAAGGACAAATATTTGAATGATCGTAGGTTATTATTTTATACGGACAGTTGTTTGACAATTTCGTCTTAAAACTTTTTCATATCATCATGGGGGAAGCTAATGAAAGAGAAAATTAATAGCATCGGGTTGATATGTACTATTCTGGCTCACAGGAAAGTATTGGAAAAACAGTTAATAATGGCTCTGCCAAGGGAAATGCGAGTAGATATGCCTGAAAAGATATTCAACATAATATCCGGCCTATCCAATGATGGGTATCATATGCACGACATCGTGGGTGTTTTACGTGTCAGTGAGATGTCACGTCAGCAGAGACAGGACTTATTAAAAAGACAAAAAGAAGATTATCTCGTGGCCACCAAAGTATGGAAAAAATGTGGCGTCATATCTCGAATGAATATCGACATGTTTCGAGGTGCTGATTTTGGTGTATTACGCATAAAACTGCGTTTCGCCTAAATAAGCCATGCACCTCAAAAAAATAGGCTGCTCAGGAAAATTATCCCGAGCAGCCTTTTTACTAGCAAAATGTATGCAAATTATTTGAGTATCCTTAGTCTTGGAGTTTTTTTCAGCCAATCGAATTGTTCGACAGGCACACCATCAAAAATAGTGTTGCTTGAAACGATAGTATGTTCATCAAATAATGCATCGAGCAAGTTCGCGTCTTTGAAGTTTGCGTCCGTAAGATCCGCCCCTCTGAAATCAGCTTGCCAAAACTGAGCACGAGCAAGCATAGCCCTACGAAGATTCGCTCCACGAAAATTGCATCCTCGGCCATGGAAGCCTTCCATATTGGCCTCAATTAATCTGGCACCGGTGAAAATAGTTTCCCAACCATCAGCCAAGCGAAGATTCGCTGAAATGAGTTCCGCATTCGTGAAGTCAGTTTGCCACAAGGTGGCAAACATGAATGATGCATCCTTCACATTTGCCAGAATAAATTTTGTTCGACTTAATTCAGCAAAAGCAAAGTTAGCTCCAAGAAAAGACTGCTCTGAGAAATCTCGATCTGCCAAGTTATCAAACTTATGCAGGCATGATGCACTACCCTTGGTACCACCGCCCATAATGCCACCTCATTGAGTTAAATTTGAATATTTCTAAATCACTGATTACATACAAAAGAACCATATCACATGTCAAGCCTACATGTTTTTATCATTGGTGTCAAAAATTTAAGGATATTCCCGAATTCATCATAGCTAATACCTTCGAGTTGATACCTTTAATTTTGGATGAAAATATGTTACGCTTTAGGCATGAAAAAGAAAAAATTCAAAATATTGCTGATTAACTTGGGTTACTGCACCGGCATTAATGGATTTTTTTGGCAATATATCGCCAAGATGCACCGCTATATTTATTTGCCCAAGGCTATTGAGAAAAAGATTCTGCAAAAAATGAAAGCGGTTGTGACTGAGGAGGATCCGGATATTATATGTCTCATTGAAATAAAAAAGGGGAGACAGGTCAGAACATTGATGAGTGAGGATTATCTGTTTCATGACATCAAAACTAAATATGGCGAAAAAAGCTTGCTCAAGAAAATGCCTT
>JBAZXY010000024.1:0-15219 GCA_041659585.1 Parcubacteria group bacterium
CATTTTCCGGCGAGTAATAATTATCCACCTTATAAGCAAAAATGGTGTCATCCTCGAGTACCACAAAACCATGTGCAAACCCTCGAGGAACAAACATCTGACGCTTGTTCTGCTCTGACAGTTCTACGGCTACATGCTTTCCAAAAGTGGGGCTGCCGTTTCTGATATCCACCGCAACATCGAGTACCTTGCCCTTGATAACCCGCACCAGTTTTGTTTGTGATGCAGGCGCAAGCTGATAATGCAACCCTCTTAGCACGCCATAACCTGACTTCGATTCATTATCCTGAATAAATCCGACCTTAAACCCGAGAAAATCTTCCAATTTATCCTGACGATAAGTTTCAACAAAGTAACCGCGTTCATCGCCAAACACTTTAGGTTCAATGATAATGACTTCGGGAATGTCTGTTTTTATAAAATTCATTGTGTTGCAATTCCTTCGTTTGCCCTGCGCAGCAGATACTGGCCGTATTGATTCTTTATGAGAGGCTGGGCCAATTCGATCAACTGGGTTTTGGAAATATAACCCATCTCGAATGCAATCTCTTCAATACAAGCCACTTTTAGCCCCTGTCTGTTTTCGATAGTCTGAATAAAGTTGGACGCTTCAAGCAATGATTCATGGGTACCGGTATCCAGCCAGGCATAACCTCGCCCCATCAATTCAACCTTCAAATCCCCTCGCTCAAGATAAGTTTGATTGACTGTGGTAATTTCCAGTTCACCGCGAGGGGATGGTTTGATGTTTCTGGCAATTTCAACAACGCTATTAGGATAAAAATACAAACCTACTACCGCATAGTTACTTTTAGGGTTGGTCGGTTTTTCTTCGATACTGAGCACGTTACCCTGATCATCAAACTCGGCAACGCCATACTGATCAGGATCTTTGACATGGTAACCAAACACGGTCGCTTTTTTATCTTGTTTAACATTGGCTACGGACTTTGCAAGCATTTCAACTAAACCATGCCCGTAAAAAATGTTGTCACCCAACACCATGCACACGTCATCTTCACCAATAAATTCTGCACCCAGGATAAATGCCTGAGCAAGTCCATCAGGAGAGGGTTGAGCCTTATAGGAAAACGCCATGCCGATGTCAGAGCCATCACCCAACAATTCTTCAAACCGGGGCAGGTCTTTGGGTGTGGAAATGATCAATATTTCAGTGATGCCTGAAAGCATTAACACGGAAAGCGGATAATAAATCATCGGTTTGTCGTAAATTGGCGTTAGCTGTTTGCTCACGCCTTTGGTAATAGGGTAAAGTCTTGTCCCGCTTCCGCCGGCTAAAATAATACCTTTCATCTACTCACTCCATTAAAAATATAAACTAAATTGGTTATTGAATTTGTACATTTATTGCGACCCACATAGGGATATGCATGAAATAACTTTGCCACTTGAAACACCCTGAAGGCATGAGCCACACGATTTCTCATGAAATCACAAATCGCCGTGCCTCGCTCCAATCGACGCGAGACACCGCCGTCCTTAGGTCAATAAATTCAAATTCATCAAGAAAACGCTCTAATTTATTTTCAGCGGAGCGCAAGCCATAATAGGACTTGAATCGCCGTATCGCGTTAAGCCCTGGAATAAGGGGTTGGTCCGGATCAAAATCACGAGGATGAAAATAGGTCATGAGGTAGGGCGAGCGCCGCGCCAGCGCCCGAATCATGGAATAGGGCAAAAGGCGGAAATAACCGCCACCCGAGAAAACCAGCTTCAACCCGAACGTCTCCCACACGTTGATAGGAAATTCCTTGAGTTGTCCACTGCGGGTTTCGACTATAGCCGGTCCGCACGTACCAAACTCGGCAAAACCACCATGGGCACGGCCTGCGGGAAAGACAGAACAATCGACCTCAATGCCATGCTCTACCAGAATATCGAATACCCAACGGTTTTCGCTGGTGAGTGAGAAACCGGGGGCGCGATAAGCCCGTACCTTCTCACCCGTGGCATCTTCCAATACGGCAAGAGAGCATTTGAAGTCGTGGGTAAATTGCTCAGGGGTCTGCTCGTAGGCGAGCTGATGCGCGTAAGAATGCGTGCCGATCTCATGACCCTGGCTATGGATACGACGAATGACATGAGGATGGTGTTCAGCCATCCAGCCCAGGCAAAAAAAAGTTGCCTTGAGGTTACGTTCATCAAGGATGGTCAATAGACGATCAACGACGGGCTCGAATCGAGATGGATAGCGCGCCCAATCATCGACCCCGCGTGTGGGGGCATTGTCGAGAACATGAAACCAATCCTCGATATCAAAAGTTAATATATTCATATTTAGGACTACGCCACTCACCTGATTATTAAACATACTCGAAATCAATATTCGGCTCTAATCGCGTTTCCAGAGAAACCCAGAACCGAATAAATTAAACCAAGCCAAAAAAGGGTGAAACCTATTCAATTGCCTTTCTCACATAGTTCAAAAGAATCTCTTCCCCCTGGCCCTGAACGCTTTTACGTCCTCTTTGGTCGGAAACGAAAAGTATGTCATTTCAGCGGCATTGTTTTCGATAAGCTTGTAGCCACCATGGTGAATCAATTCAATTGCTTCGACAATCGTATCCATCCCTAGTTTTTTTGTATACTTAATCAACTCCTCCTGGCTTTTATCACCAATCTCAACCCGATTTTGTACCAGAATTGGACCGCTGTCGATGCCTTCATCGACAAGAAAGACAGAGACCCCAGTCTCCTTCTCGCCATTCTTTAACACCCAAAAAGAGGGCATCAACCCGCGGTACTTCGGCAATAGCGCGGTATGGAGGTTAATACACCCCTTGGGCGCCAGATCAATCAAAGGCCTTTTGAATACCTGATTTCCCGCAATTGAAACTAAAAGGTCAGGGTTATAGGATGCGATCTTGGCAAGCGACTCATCGGAGTTAATGCTGCCTTGAATTTCGATGATGGGAACACTATGGTGTTGCAAAACCCCTTTAACCTGCCATTTAGAACTGAGTTTTGACAACACAAACTGCATGGCATATCGGGTAAAAAAAACAGCACCAAAAATATCGAATGTTTTTTTTGCTTTATCCAGAAACGACTCTCTCTTTCCAAATGGCGAAGCATCAAATACCACACAACCGACTACTTGAGAATGGCTTGGCAATTTTTCCAACAAATAATCTATATTCTTGCCCAGATAAAAAGGGTCATTCTGCGTCAACAGAACTATGTTCATAATCTTTCCTTTACAGTGTTCTCAAACATTTTTTCATAATCGTTCACAATCTTGTCCCAAGTATAATCGGTCTGTATTTTAACCAGATTGCTTTCAATAAAACCCGACCTCAAAAGGCCGTTCTTCTCGACATCGTCAATAGCTCTGACCACTCCTTCTGGTGATGAAAAATATAAAGCATCCTCACCTAATACCGAACGATTGAACTCATTATCGTGAGCACAAATAAACGATTGGCACGCCATGGCTTCCAGAAGAGAGGGGTTAGTGCCGCCTACGGAATGACCATGAAAATAAATGGAGGCGCCATATCGCAAACCATCCAATACCGAATGATTATAAATCCCCCCCAGAAACCTTATCCGTGCATCGCTGTATCTGGATTTAAGAATAGCACCATATTTGGTTTCATGATTTCCGACGATACAAAATGGGTATGCGCTTGAGGAGGAAAGATAGCCTCGCAAAATCGTTTCAATATTGTTCTCAGGCTCCAATCTGGCAATTAATAAAAAATAGGCTTGCGGCTGTAATCCATAGGATATGGGTGTCGCTGCATCAATGGTTTGCGGAACATTTGCGCCATATGGAATTGTTACAGAATCAACCCCATATGTATTATATAGGTACTGTGCAATACCTACATTGTCAGCAACAAGAACATCAGAAAGTTTAACCGCCAGCTTTTCTGTAATCAATGTAATCTTCTTTGTAAACCACCCCCATTTATCTCGCTTCCATTCAAGGCCATCCATATTGGTTACTATAGCCGTATTACGACTTCGTATAAGCACCATTGATGGCGAAGCGCTTTGATAACCACACTCCAAAACAACATCAACTCCTTTATTTGTGGCGTCACGTAGGCACAAGAAATCGTATATAAAATGCGTAGAAGCGCCCAATAAATTTTCAGGGCACCATTGCTTTACAATTGATACACCCTGGTATTGGCAATCAACATAATCATGAAAATGAGGATTGTACACGATTACACTGTGCCCGCGCCTGACCAGGCCAACTGATAAATACTCGGCAAATTGCTCGAATCCGCCATAATTGTTTGGTATGCCTCGCGTGCCTAGAATAGCAATTATCATTTAAACCTCATATATACTTACTCATATAAATCCTAATCTGTGCCCATTTCCGTCTACGCCCAATACCAGTAAATCTTCATACGTTTAATAGTATCACAACATATTGTTTTATATTCGGTTATAGATTACAGTTCAGGCACTAATTATGTATTTCTAAATTTAATTATTTTTGCAGGTGCACCACCTACTATGGCAAATTGTGGAACATCTTTATTTACAACGATTCCTGCAACAATAATACTATTATTCCCAATTTTTATTCCATCTAAAATTATTGAACCACTTACAATATATACTTCATCATTAATAATTACCCTTCTCTTGTTACTCCTTGTTGATTTATAAATTTACTATGGTCTGAAAATTTATGGTTCTCTGAAATTGATACGCCTAGTCAAAATATAACATTATTATCAATAATAACTTTTCCTCTAACTTGTAAAAAACAGTTTTTTATTGTCCGCTATAACAACATCGGCATACTTAACAGCCACTTTTTCAGAAAACTTTAAAAACCACTTCGCAAACTTGCTCCATTTGTTACGCTTCCATTCCATGCCATCAATATTAACAACGATTTTTTTTCGGCTGATCAACTTTACAAACGGCAAAGAAATACAGCCGGATACACCCAAAATCAACAAAGTATCTGCATAACTTAAGGCTTTTAAAATGGACAGAATGTCATAGGGAATGCTCTGCACGCCATTAGCATTAAATGGCAGATAAACCAGCTTGACATCATTGTACTCATGTATCTTATGGCTATAACATTTACTACTGCAATACACAGTAATATCATATTGTTTACCTAAATATTTAGTCAGGTATTCGGCTAGCGTTTCAAAGCCGCCATAGATCGCAGGAAGACCTACTGTGCCAATGATGGCGATTCTGTTGCTTTTCATTTATTAACTATGCCTTTGTTTTGGTTTACCAATGGGAGCGGTTTACCAAAGATATCTCTTATCGTCTTCAAATATTCGAAGCCCCATTTCTTTGTCGGCTCGATATAGGCACCCTCGCCGAATTCGTTCCATGCTTCGATCATCACGACATTAGGTATATTTGTTTTATTCGAGTCAATCAACTGCTTTGCTCCAAGCAACATTTTTGCTCCAAGCAACATTTGCTTGAATTTTTCCGGGGTTGGATTTTCCCGAACTACTGCCTTAGTTCTAATCAAAGGACGCGAATCCCAGCCCGGGCTTGCAGGCGCAATATAAGGCAGCGCGCCTTTTGTGTTACTTGCAGCTGTATAAAAGTCCTGATAAGTGTCAACCATGGATTGGTAATCCGTCACTAGGCTTTTGTCTTTAGACAAAACATAATTCCACCCGGAATAAGCAGAAAAACCTTGCCCTAATAGTTGGTTTTCCAGTTCATCGTCTGGTTTCGCGTTAGTGGTCGCAATAAAAAAGATGCCCGGCAACCCTGCATTGAGAGCTATCCCATCCGCCCGCTTGAGTAGCATATCAGCCGTCCAGCCAAATTTCTTTGCGTTGGCTTCCAGCTGACCCCAAGCATAGACGAACACCGCTGGCTTTTCATTTATTCGGTAATATTGCGGATGCGCAAGATAATGCTTCAGCCAAAAGCCCACCATATCATCGAATTCTTTTAGACTTTTAGGCACATCACTATGGTTTGCCCATAGCAGGGAAAACATGAGTTTTGAGTTGTTAGAAGCCTTTAGGAAATTATCAATCGCATGATTCGAATAGGTCGACTTCCCGTCCCAGTACCAATCATAAGCGAAAAAGGTAACGCCATACTGGCTAGCCCATTCGATATGTTGCTCAGCAACCTTGATATCTTCTTCAGCATAATAGCCAAGCAAAGGCTCCCGATCATTCCATGGCACATTGGGGGATCTTGAATCTGGCAATCCTTTTATATCCTTCCAATACCTGCTCTGAGGGTACCAGCCCGGAAAATAAAACACGCCAATATCCGTTTGTCTTGCCTCATGTAATCTGGCGGACATGCAGTCAGTTAATGCACAAAAAACAGATTCTGAAATTTTTTGCATCGCCCAATCACCGGGATGATCACCCACCCATGCATTGGAAAACTGCCGTTCATGATTCGCTTTGGATTCAATCTGTAAGGAAATTGGTTTTAACGAAACAAAATTACCCTTGCCAACTTCGCAAGCAGAACGAATTTGGTCATCAGCAACATCATTCGGCCACCATTTTCCCAGGCAAACCAATACCCCATTTTTCCCCAGTTTACTTTTTAACTTGTTTATCAAATCGTGATACCGATCTTGAAACGTAGCTTTCAGCGGGTTTGTAAAATCGATGTTATCCCCAATCTCAAGGACAATATAGTCGTATGTGCCATCAGCCCCATCCAGCAATTTATAATCCGTTTTATTGAAAAAAACCTTCTCGACTGAATATCCAGGAATGATGGACAAATCAATTGTGTTTTTCGTGTACGCTTCCAAATTCTTAACCAGAAGATGCACAAAATCCTTATCAGCAGAACTCGCGGCCATGCCCCAGTTACCAGCCCACCCCTTTTCGGGAGCGGGACCATGTTGAGTCAGGCTATTTCCAACGACTAACAAACTCCCGGAAAAGGCATTTTTTCCTCCTGACAAAAGGCAACAGAAAACCACCAACAACGAAAAAAAGGCATTTCTTCCTGGAAAAAAATTATTAGTCATAGTCGAACCTCGTCAGTACGTAAAAGATTAGGGAAGCCACACTCAAATTTGCTCATATATCCTGGGCATGTTTTCCACATGGCGATCAAGCGTAAATTCGCTGCGATAATGAAATAGCCCCCAGACTCGTCCATTTGCCGCCTGATATTTACATCAGCCGCAAGTTGTTTTATCGCCTCCGCCAATGCAGCAGCATCGCAAAGTGGCATAAGCAATCCGGTTTCACCCTGCACCATTGCACCATGATACCTGACAAGATTATCTGCGAGCGTCTTGAAGCCGCACTAATAAGCCGGAATATCTTTACAGTAGAGATATTCCGACAGTAAAGATTTTAACAAATTATACTTATACGTCATATATTAATATGAAATTTTGAATATGTATTACTTCCATATGTCATTACTGCAGAAAGCAATATAAAAAACATTGCAATAAAATAATATTCGTTTTTGTTGTATTTTTGAATTAGACTCAAGCTCAACAGTAAGCCTGGCAAATAGGAAACATACATAAAGCGGAACGAGAAGGGGCTTTCCCATGAAAGAGAATAAACAAGAGTCAAATAAAAAAATAAAAATCCAAGTTTTAGTATATGACTATAATTTTTTGAAAAGGTGAAATGCTTAATTAATAAAAAATAAGTAACTTGAAAAATAATGATTACAAGTAAAAAATAATATTTTAAGACACCCAAAAGCATATCCTGTTCCGAGGTCATGTAAACATTCATTTTTTCTCCAAAGGTCAAGGATGTTCCATAGATTGAAAATGAAAAATAGTCGATAAATAAGGACATATCAAACATCGTACCAACCACATGCCACATAACTATAAAAAATAGAAAGAGAAAAAAGAAAAAATTAATAAGAAAAGTAATGTTTTTTTCACTTTTTATTCTAGAAATAAAATATAAAGGAATGTAAGCCAACATCGACTTGTGAAATAATATAACTGAAAATATTGATATTTTTGGTATATAGCTCTTATAAAAAGAGGCAGCCCATACCAATATTGCAAAAGTTACAGCCAATCCTTGCCGCAAACCATTTGTTAACATATCAAAGCCCGGCATAAAGGATATATATGCCAAAAGTACTATGGCTTTATTTTTAAAATCAAGTATCGAACATATTAATGAGATAAAAACTAACTGTATCGCAACATTGGCAAATAAAAAAAACTCCCAATTACCAATTTCTCTGAGAACTTTTGTGAATATTTCATAAGCTGGCTCAGGATCACCAAAGACAGCAGCGCCTGTTAGAAAATAATCAACATAACCTTTTGTATCTGTACCAGAATATTCATCGCGTAAACCTAAAAAGAAAAATGTAAATAAATACACAAAGGCACTGGCAATCGAATCAAAATTTTTATTTCTTTGTAGCATAGAAAGCAGAACAGCTAGCCATACAACAAGATAGCTGATACCAGAAAAGCTAAAGAGAAAATTTCCTATATAATTCATGGTATTTTAATTATATATTTTAAAATATTAATATTTTAAAATATATGGCAGAACGGCATCGATTTTATTTTGCAAGTAATCAGATGGCGAAATCGACTCAGCAATTTCTGCTGAACCACTGACAGAAAGAAGTTCGCTTATTTTCTCTATATGAATATCTGTATCATTGTAATTGAGTACGAATGAATTACTTATTTCATAATTAATTGAAGTTAAGCATGGTTTATTGTTTTTTAAATATTCATAAAGCTTTAAGGGTGATTCATCATGGCTCTTTTCATATAGATAAGGTAAAAGCCCAACTTTAAATGTTGAGATGACTTTTTGAATATCAATATATGAAAATACACCACTACAAACAATTCCGAAAGCTTCTAATTCTCGTTGGATAGTTTTGTCCATAATTTTCCCATGAACGATAACACTAAAACCCCAATCAGCCAGTTTTTTGACAAAAGCGGTATCAAATTTGTCTGTGACAAATCCTACAAAGCCAAAGTCATATTCTGGGCTTCCAGAAGCAGAATTACTCCCGAAATCAAAAACTCCATTCGTGAGCAAATAACTATTTTTGTGCCCTACTGCTTCAAGAGCCTTACTACTGACTCCCGTTACAGCATTGTAATGTTCATTTACATAGTTATATTTTTCCTGTACTAATTTTTTTTCAACAATGTCATAACGATTATGTTTAGTAAAATTATCAATCAAATCATACCAATAAACAATCTTTGTTATTGCTGATTCCACAATAGGCAATATAGACATGGGTGTGAAATCCAAAATTACAATTTCTTCATATTCTCTGGCATTAAGTAGATCCTGGAGGACAGTCTGAAAAATATCTTGATAGCAATTAACTGTCCATGCCCTCTTTTTTAACGGCCCAAAAAAATCAATTGATGTTGTGTCTATGGTGATAGCATTAGGCCACAAAGATTTCTTTTTTTTCGTAAGAAATCGTTCATAAATTGAAACAGGTCGATTGATTATGATCAAATCAGAAAAAATATTTCTTTTTTGTAGCTCATATATAATCTGAGTATCCCTCACTGCGAAACCGTAGCTTTTTATAAAATACGAATCTCTATATGGAATAACAATCAAAGCTTTTTTTGTCATGACTTGAGGCCGCTGTCATTAGAATATTTCAAGTTCACCACAACGCTGATTCCACTCACAAGTACTTTAAAACTATGTTTCTTTTTTGAGTAGGTAAAAATACACGGGGTCATAATAACTCTCGGGGTCAGGTCTTGCATTAACACATCACTCTCCTTCTGTTTTCTCAAAATATTTCATAGCTCTGCTCACTGTGTAGTAATTCAATAGTCGCATAATCTTCATTTATTAAATGATCAATCTTATGTTTAATTTTATCTTTATGAAGAAGATCATCAGTATCTAAATACTGAATACATTCACATGAAGACAATTTAAAAAGTTTATTTCTGGTAATTTTTGTACCAATATTTTTTTAGTAAAAAGCTTGATCTTATCAAAGTTTTTTCGAATTATTCCGCAATCTTAAAACTATTATCTTTTCAAGTATCATCTATTATTAGAATTTCAGTATTCCCATATATATTTATGCTAATGCCTAATGAATTGTTTCAAATATATATTTTCCACTATATAAGAAATGATATTAAAATTGACACCAATAAAAATCTTTTTGTCATTTTGTATCGTGACTTTTAGCAACTAATTAAAATAAAATAATTACTCTAATCAAGGTTTTTCGGGTACTTATATTAATCCGTCAAGACACTAGTATTTTTCTTCCTAAAAGCTGTGACATCGAATTCGTCCACTCTCGATTATAAAAAAAACTAATTCCAATATACAAGACAGCGGCTACACCTAAGCCGATAGCAAGACTAATAACAGTAGATAGATGAAAACTGATTAAAAAACGGGATAGCAAATACTTTGTATCATCCACCACAAAATATCCCAATGCCACAGCAACTAAAGAGATCCAAAATGGTACTAACAACTGTTTAAGGTACTCGAATATACCAGCTTTACAACAAGGCCTGACCAAAAAATACCATGCGGGGATAAGTAACGCGGCTTGTAATCCAACCAATCCTAATGCCATTCCGATAACGCCAAAATGCGACCCCCACCAAAGAATGCAGGGTACAATTAAAACCAGCGTAACATTCCACTTGAAGGAAAGCTTTGCTTTACCCACCGCCAATAATAAGCTTCCTACTGGATTCCCTGTAGATCTCAATAACCCCCATATTGCCAGTATTCGCAAAATATCAACAGATCCTATCCATTTCTCCCCAAATAGTATCGCAACGATTTCTGGTGCGAAGACCGCCATGCCGATGTAAAACGGAAAATTGATTGATGCCGTCATACGCATGGTTTTAAGGTAGATTGCTTTTAACTGTACTGGATCATTTTGTATCCTGGACATCACAGGAAAACCAACTCGGGTAACAATCGGATTAATAAGCGATTGGACTTGCAGGCAGAGATTACGCGGTAGGCTGTATAAACCAAGATCCGCGGCACCTAATAAACGCCCCCCTAAAAAAATATCCGCCATCATATTGATGTTATTAGCGATGTTATTGCCGACTATATAGGCACCAAAATTAAGGAACTCACTTACTTCTCCCAATCTAAAGCGAAATTGGGGATACCAACCATTTGCAAGTATTACCCAAGAAAGTAAGCTGGTTAGCAGGGTACTAATAACACTGGCTCCCACTAAAGAGAACACTCCAAGCCCTTTATATGCCATAACGATGGCGGCTACAAAGCCAACCAAAACGCCTACTAGTTCAATACGTGCAAGACTTGCAAACTTAAGCTCTTTCTCCGCTTTAACGCGCAACTGTTGACTTAAGGCACTCATAAAAAAATTCGATGACGCTAACATAATCAGTGAAGTTAAGCGGGAATCATTATAAAAACTGCCAATAAAAGGACTCATAGCTGAAAGTAATGCCATCATCACAAAACCAGTCAACACATTGAGCCAATACAAGCTAGACAATTGCTGTTGAGTAATATTCTGGTGATGAATGATTGCACTGCTGATACCCATATCAGCAAAAATGGTCAAAAAACTAAGGATTGCTGCAACAATTGCCATAAGTCCAAAGTCTTCCGGTGCTAATAGACGAGCCAATATAGCAACTTGTAGTATTTGCAATCCAGCACGACACACGGCGACGAATGTTGTCCAACGTACAGAGGAAAATGTTTGTTGTTTTAGACTCATAGCTTGCACATAGTTGTATTGTGAGCAATATACTTACGAGAGCGTTGCAAGGTATTAGAACTGTAAAAACTAATGCGACAATCAAAGATGTATTTATAAGCCCATCCAATACAACCAAGAAAATACAATATCTCTTTTATCAATAACGAACATGTACACAAATCATCTTGGTTACCTATTTTTGAGGTTAACCAACTATGAGTTAGCATAGAATATTTATGCATGTTCTCGCCTTCTCTTGGATACCTCATTTATAAATTTCAAGTAATTACTGGACACTACTTCCTCAGACCAAAATGCTTCGAGAGCTGAACGATTCTGCTGTTGTTCAATTTCGCTCAATGATCCAAAAACTTCCTTACGTTTTTCTTTAAAATGTTCTGTTGAAAAAACATTTGCACCGCTTTTCTTAAAAAACTGGAATGCAATACTGTCTTTATCAAAGAAGACCTTTGCTCCTTTATAAAGCATAGTACCTATATTGCCTAGAGCCTGTTGTCTCTTATGGTTCATAACAACAATTGAGCATCTGGAAATAATGGAATTGTATTTATCTAAAGTGGTAAATTCGACCAAGGGACGAAAGTGATCGCCCAATAATTCTTTGCCATAACAAATTATTGCATCACGATATTTCGTATCACCATAGCTCAAAGGAACAATCACCTCTCTATTGCCTAAATCGTATTGTGAGAGCAATTCAAAAGTCTCCACATGGTTATTTTCTTTAGTGGCGGAATTGCCCACAAGGATATTTTGACCATTGATATTCATTGGGCCACTCATAAAAGTACGCTCAACACTCCCATAATTAAGCTGTATATACTCAGCTCGAAAATTAGCACCCAAAGCTGATTTGAGTAGATCGTAATCCTCAGAAATCGGCGCAGAAAATAAATTTACGCGCCCAATAGCCTTCATAATTATTGGGTCAGATATTAATTTTTTATATATATAACCTAATGTATTTCTTCCTCTACGAAGAAAACTTTCTTCCTGGCTTAGTTCGCGTACTAATCGAGTTGTCCCCAATCCCATAAGCGGAGGCACTACACCTTCTAGCAATGAGTAATAATCCCCCCCCCATCCGCTCCAAACTATCGTAATATTGCTCGGCGCTAACATTACTACCCGCGCACTCAACCGAGTTAAATAATGAACTACTAAACAATCACACCAAAGCAAATCCTCTTTCATTTGGGATGATGAAATATATGATTTATCTACGATTCGCTTATCAGGAAGATAGGCAATATGCTTAAGTGGTTCACTCGGATTGCCGACAAAAACAACATATTTATTGGTTGCTTGTGAATGGACTTCTAGATGCTCCACTGCAAAATTGATAAATTTTTCATCATACATTAAATGCAAAATATTCATAATTCTTGTAAATAATAGATATTTAAACAGTGGAGTGACTAGCTATGAAATTCATAAATCGCTTTTCCAATTCAAGCAAATCACGTTTTCTTTCACCAATCCTTTTTGCGGGCGTGCCCATATAAATACCAAAGGCTTGACAATCTTTCTTTACAAGACTTAGCGCACCAATAGCCACGCCTTCTTCTAAGGTCACCCCCGGCAAAATGATTGAGCCAGCTCCGATAATTACATGTCGGTCAATTTTGACATCGGCATGTTGTACGTTTGTAAATTCTGCCGCAATCGTTGGATTGGTCATAGCTGCACCACTATAATCATCATTGCTGCTATAAATAGCGACTCTCGATGAAATATTTGAAAAATCGGTAAGTGTGATATTTCCCGCACCGATTAACGATGAGTAAACGGCAACATGAATATAATTACCAATATCGATGCCACCCACTCCGGCAGACAAAACACAAAAGTCATCAATTCTTATGTTGCTACCTAAGCGAATGTTTTTGCAATTGTAATAGGATGCTTTATCAGAAAGCAGCACGTTCTTTCCAAAACTTGCAAACCCCATTTCTTTTATTTGTGTATCAGTCAACCAAGCCATATCAGTTTCCTGCAATTAGCGAAATAATTTTTTCTAGATCGGGCGCCTCAAGAGTTGGATAAATAGGCAAACAAATAACCTGATTGGCGGCTTTTTTCGCTACTGGTAAATTCGATTGCGCTGCTGATGGCAGCCCTCGATACATGGGGAAATCACTGATCAATGGATAAAAATATCGACGCGCATAAATGCCATTGTCTTTGAGCTTTTGGTAAAGCGCATCGCGGCTGAGCGAATAACCCGGCTGCACTAAAATTGGAAAGTAAGAATAGTTGCCTACCTGCTCGCCTGCATCGGCCAAGCAGTGAATACCTTTGACTCCATCCAATTTTTGACGAAAGTGCTCATCTATAACTTTGCGCTTTTGCATTGCTGTATCGATGCCTTTAAGTTGCAATAGTCCAAAAGCAGCATTGAGTTCGCTCATCTTGCCATTGATACCGGGAGCCACTACCGTTATTTCATCAACAAAACCGAAATTTTTCAGGTGATCAATACGCTGTTTAGTTTTAGCATCGGGACAAACGATAGCTCCGCCTTCAAAAGTATTGAACACTTTGGTAGCATGAAAACTGAGTACTGACAAATCACCGTGGTTGAGTATGCTGCCATCGTAGTTTTGCACACCAAAAGCATGGGCGGCATCGTAGATGACTTTTAACCCATAGGTATCGGCAATTTTCTGGATACGCTTCACATCGCAAGGATGCCCGTAACAATGCACCGGCATGATAGCTGTGGTTTGTGGGGTAATCGCAGCTTCAATTTTATCAGGGTCGAGATTGAGCGTGTTTGGATCAATATCCACAAATACTGGCTTTATGCCATTCCACAATAGAGAGTGCGCGGTGGCAACAAAGGAATAGGGCGTGGTAATGACTTCACCTGTAACACGCAGTGCTTGTAGGGCTGTAACCAGTGCCAAGGTGCCATTAGTGAATAACGCGAGATGCTTAACCCCCAGATAATCACAAAGGGCTTGCTCTAATTGTTGATGGAATGGGCCGCCATTGGTGAGGATTTTGTTATCCCAGATTTCTTGCAAATAGGGTATAAATTCTTCCAAAGGGGGTAAGACAGGTTGGGTAACGTAGATGGGTTTGTTTGTATTAGCCATTTTTAATATTTTTAGATTCGGTGTGTTTAGTATGAATAGTCTTGATTAGGTTCATGCTCGATTGAATAATTTATATATACTTTTTCAGCGCTTGATCAATGCTAGGGCCGGCATTCATCTCCCTGCTATCCGCCTGAAATTATTCCATTGCTCAGAGGTTACACGCGCCCTTATACGCTCGATATTCATATACTTCGGCGAGTATTTGCTCATGAGGGTTTCATACTAGAGATTAGTATAGTTTATAGCTTATAGTAATCTTTGAACCACTCCACGGTTTCCTTAATGCCTTCAAAAAGATTTTTAGAGGGTTTATAGTTCATATCGCGCTCTAATGCAGTGGTATCGGCGTTGGTCTGATAGACATCCCCCGGCTGCATAGGTAAATAGTTCTTCACTGCCTCTTTTCCAC
>JBAZXY010000025.1:0-14932 GCA_041659585.1 Parcubacteria group bacterium
CACAAAAAAGCCAACGACATGTTGAAAAGTATTTTAGATATTTCAGGTATACTATTAATCAATTCAGTTTTGTGAGCATTTTCTACATATTTTTTAGCCTCTAGTGATTTCAAAGGTGGAACTCCATGTTTTATCTCCATTTTAGAAAACATCTCAGCTATATCATTGCTGAACTTCTCAACTGAATCCTTGTGACGAAGCGTTCTTTGCAACATGGCCGCAACAAAAACGCAAAGCATTATATGTTCTTCTTCGGATAGCGGGAGTCTCTTTGATATTTTTTCCCTAAAAATTGTAGCGTATGTCCCCTCAATGTCTTGAAGTGTTTTTTCAATAGTATAATCCTTGCCTTTGCCCGGAATGGAAATAGTGTAAAGGTCATTGCTAAGCAGAACATTTTTCACTTTATCCCTTCTTTTTCTTTTGCCATCCCTATCGATAATCCACACGAAATAGTCCTTTGAGAAAAATGACAACGGATCGGCGAATTCCCTTAAATAGCATTGGGGAACATAATGTTGCTTAGTAGGCTTATTCATGGATTTTTATTGCTTCATAAAATTCATCGCTTTACTTGTCCACAGTCTGGCGCACTTCCATTTTCGTAAGATTTTCGGTATAATAGAAATGTAGCACTTACCACTTAAAAAATCAATCAATTTCATGCCTTATCCAATAACAAAAAGACAAAAAGAAGTTCTCGAGTTTATTAAGTCCTTTATTACCAGTAAGGGCTATTCCCCAACACTTGAAGAAATAAGAAAAAAATTACACCTATCAGCAGTATCCACAGTCCATCAGCATATAAACGCCCTTATTGATAAGGGTTACATCAAAAAATTTGATAATTTAGCTCGAGCCATCGAGATCAATGTCCAATCTAAAGAAATCGGAAACTTTATAGAGCTTCCTCTACTAGGAACAATTGCGGCTGGAGAGCCCATAGAGGCTATTGAAATACCTGAGACGGTTTCTGTTCCAAGGGAGCTAACTTCAAGGCAAGGCAAACACTACGCCCTGAGGGTCCAAGGAGATAGCATGCAAGACGCTGGAATTTTTGATAGTGATACTGTGATTATTCGAGAACAGCCCTTGGTTGATAATGGCGAGATTGGCGTAGCAATCATAAACGGAAACGAAGCAACGCTTAAGAGAATTTACGTAGAAAAAAACAGAGTAAGGCTTCAACCTGCCAACGAAAGCTACAAGCCAATATTTACTAAAAATGTCGAGATTAGGGGCAAAGTAACTGGAGTGCTACGAAATAGGTTCGATATTCTAGCAAAGCCCGCGCAACTTCCGTTGTTCATGTACCCACAAAAGAATGAACAGCAACTATTTCAGATACACAATCGTCGCTTCCTAGGAAACAAAACTAAACTACTAGGTTTTATCGGCGACATCGTGGCAGATAAATGTCGCGGCTATTATAGCTTTTGTGATATTTTCGCTGGCACAGGAGTGGTTGGCCACTATTTTAACCGACCAGAAACTAAAATTATTTCCAATGACATCTTGGATAGTACAGTCACCTCGCTTAAATGTTGGATGAATACTAAGGTTTACAATAGAGAAAAAATAGCAGACATCATCCATGACTTAAATAACCTTCAGCCAAAAAAAGAAAACTACGTGTCGGAAATATTTGGCGGATCTTATTTTACCAAAGAGAATGCAAGAAAAATTGGAGCCGTCCGAGAAGAAATAGAAAAACTTGATTACAACAAAAAAATTACTCGGGAAGAAAAGAGCATTTTATTAACCGCACTCGTTTATGCCATTGATAAAGTAGCCAATACGGTGGGTCATTACGAAACTTACAGGAAGAAGCTTGATACCATTCAAAGTCTGAGACTCTTAGTGCCAGATATCGATACAAAAAATAATTCGAACAATGAGATTTATCAAAAGGACGCAAATCAGTTGGTCAGAGAAATTACTTGCGATGTGCTCTATATTGATCCGCCTTATAATTCAAGACAATATGGTGATTCCTATCACTTGCTTGAAAACATAGTCACATGGAAGAAGCCCGAGGTCGAAGGAGTTGGCAAAAAAATGATTGACAGAAAACACATAAAAAGCCGATACTGTCTAAAAGAGGCTGTGTGTGCTTTTGAAGATTTAATTCAAAATGCAAAGACTAAACACATTCTAGTCTCTTATAATAATACCGGAGAGAAAATGAACGACCGATCCAATGCCAAAATTCCAGATCATAGAATTCTTGAGATTTTAAGAAACCGAGGCGAAGTTGATGTTTTTGAGCGTGAATATAAAGCTTTCACTACAGGCAAGAGCGACGCCCAGGGACATACTGAGCGAGTATTTTATTGTAAAGTAACTAAATAAACTATATGCAATATTTTCAATGGACAATTGGTTCGACCACGGTTCGCAATCCAGATAGATTGCGCGAAGGCTTACAAATTTTGAATGACCATTTTAACGGTCAAGAATGGAACACTGAGCAGCAAGAAAAGTTTTTTGATCTGCTCAGAGAGCATGAAGTGTATGAAATGGATGATGACAATTACAGTCGGATGACAAGTGCTCGAAAACAAGAGCACGCAAGAAAATGGATATCCACCCTAAATCAGCTTGGGTTTTGTTTTGCCTATGAATCATCTGGAAAACCAGTTTTCATTGCTCCTGCTGGCAAAGCACTCCTTGAAAATCCAGACATTGAGGACGAAGTGTTCTTGAGACAATTACTTAAATATCAAAAACCATGTGCCCTTCCAAAACAAAATGGAGCCGCCTTTGAAAATGTCTCCGTGTTGCCATTTGTGGCAAGCCTTAAAATGACACATGAGTTAGCCGGACTTTCCAAAGAAGAAATAAGTATATTCTTAAACACAACTATCCGAATGAAAGATGTGGAAGAAATTATCCAACAAATAAAAAAATACCGAATTCAGCGTAATGCCATTGAGGGTAGAGTGAAGAAAAAAGAATTCTATGTAAAAACCCAGGTAGCTCGCCTTGAAGAAGTTTTTTCCGATGAAATAGCTGAGAGGATAATTTTAATGAAAGAACTTTTGAAGGAATATAAGAATGACAGTTCTGTTATTTTATCCAGCGTAGGAAAAAACTTACTGGCGGAAATAACGAAAGGCGGAAAAGGATCAAATACCGTTAAAGCTCAAAAAGCGCAGAAGAATCTAATGGCAGCCCTGAAAAATAAAAAAGGGTTGCCTTCTCTTAAGAAAATACTTCTTGATTACTATCTCCCCCTTAAGATGGCTACCCTGAAAGATTACGCCGATTTAACTGCCAGATACTTGAGAAAAAGCGGATTATTTTCCGTAAGCAGGGACAAGCTTATTACAATCACCGAAAAAGCTGACTTGATTAACTCAATCTTAAAGCAAAAATGGGAGCTTATAGATAATGATAAATATCTAGACTATCTGTGGAGCGCCTCCTTGCCTGTATTGCCAAGTGATAAAGCTGACTATCTTAAAGACCACCTCGTCGTCATTAAAGCAAAGGAAAAAATATTGTTTGATAAAGTGGGAGCAAGAGAATCCATGGAACTGGTTGGAGGTAAATTAGCTCCAGCAAAAGACATTCTCGGACTCAAACAGCAGAGTAGGGTCATCGAAACGAATCTACTCAGATTAAAAGAGATTGATTTTTCCTATGCTCAAAGCGAGGAAAAGCAAATTGAAGACATTATCAATTTCTATGATCTCATTCTTAATCGAGAAATTCTTGGAGGTGAAGCTTACTACCCAGCATACCTTGAATGGAACACTTGGCGAGTATTTTTAGCCATAGACACCCTCACTAATAAACCTTATGAGGCAAGAAACTTCAAACTTGATGACGAACTACAACCAGTCAATCATGCTGCTGGTAATCAGCCGGATATGGTTTTTGAATATAATGATTTCGTTCTTGTCACTGAAGTGACATTGAGCGTTAGGGCAAATCAATGGAGTAGCGAGTCAGAGCCAGTACCACGCCATGTTGCCAAGATCCAATCTAAGTTCAAGGATCAAAAGGATGTTTTTGGTATTTTTGTTGCTCCAAGCATTGATACTAACTCCATACTATCATTTTTTAATAATAGACAATACGCTGTAGAGAACGATGCTATTATCGAAATGACAATTATCCCATTAACTATTGAACAAATAAAATGGCTACTAGATGTTTTCAAAAATAAACGCTTCTCAACTCAAGATATGAAGCGAATGTTTGAATCGATCAAGTCTGAAATAGCCGTATCAGAAAACGCCCTGGACTGGGGCAAAAAAATTCCAATAATTATGAATGAATGGGCAGAACAATTATGAAAATAAAAATGAATACAATTTATAAAGGCGACTGTCGACAAATATTAAAAAAAGAAATACCTGACGAAAGTGTTGATTTAATTTTTGCTGATCCTCCATATAACCTTTCCGGCAATGGTCTCAAATGGCAAAACAAGGGTATGGGCGGTGACTGGTTTATGGTCAACGAAAAGTGGGATCAGATGACCGATGTTGAATATTTGAAATTCACTACTGAGTGGATTGAGGCATGCAAAAAATCTCTGAAACCTAATGGCAGCATTTATATCTCATGTACATATCACAATATTGGAGAGTTGATGATGACTCTTAAGGCGCTTGGCTTTATTCCTAGAAATATTATTACATGGCACAAAAATAATGCTATGCCCAGCATGACTAGACGTACATTTACTCATTCGTGCGAGTATATACTCTTCTTCTCGAAAGGCAAGAAATGGACTTTCAACTATACTGATATCAAGAAAATGAATCCTGATAAAGCCAAGGATGGTTCTGAAAAACAAATGCGTGACCTTTGGATAATGCCAGTGTGCCAAGGAAAGGAACGCGTAAAAGATGAAACCGGACGATCCGCACACCCCACACAGAAGCCAGAAGGCCTCCTTGAAAGAATAATCATCGCTAGCAGCAATAAAGGTGAAATTGTCCTAGATCCATTCCTTGGTAGCGCCACAACTGCCGTAGTTGCAAAAAGACTTGGCAGGAAGTGGATTGGAATTGAAAAGGATGATAGCTATATAAAGATTGCCAAAAAGCGCCTAGGCAATGATTAGTTATTCAGTTTCTCCGCAAGTTTATCCTGCTCGTTAGCCAACGCACTATCGCTGTTTATTAATCCTTGCTCCTCCGCAGTCAACCACTGATTAGATTCCATTCTGAAAATGATCCTTTTTATATTTTCAGTCCTAGTAGAAATTATCTTGATTATGCGGTCGATATTTTTTTTGTTTTCTTTGTAATAAATATCGTATTTTTTCAAATCTTCCCATCCTGGCTTAATCTTTTTTAATGTTGCCAGCGTATCTTTCCATGAGTTTATATCTGACTGCTTATAATTTGGTGGCACATATCCAGCAAAGTGCTGGACAACAATCTGTGTTGGACATCCATTCAGTTCTCCTCTTACAGTTGCAACTCCAATCTCCTGGTAATCCTTATTCAAAAGAAACTTTTTAAAGTCTGGAAATTCAAATTGATTTTCAATAAGTTCATTATCCTCGTAATATCCTTGGTTATGAATTTCACCTGACAAATAATTAGAGTAATTTGCGTCCTTCATAGCCTTTTGCATATCATAGCCACTTTTAATAGCTTCATAGGAAAGGTCATTATATTTTAATATGGCATCACCCCTTAGTTTCGCTGACTGTTCAAGTTTAGATTGATATTTTAATGGTTTCAATCCTGTCTCACTTCTTTTTTCATTTAGCAACTCTACATATTTTTCCACATCCAAATTTATTGCCGAGTTTTCATTCAAGTCGTTAGAGGCATCATGCCAACTCCTATCAAACTCGCCAATTTGTTTTGCCATTGGTAAAACATGGTCAATGTCCTTGTAATCAACAAATCCAAGTTCGAATCTAGAATCACCACTGCCTTTGCGATTGTCTCCCATGACAAATACTTTTCCCTCTGGAACCGTTAACTGTTTACATTCAGGTAAAAACTGACCACCAAATGTAGATCTGGGCTGTGCGATATACTGCTCCTTTTGAGGAACTCCGTTGAGATAAAAAATGCCATCGCGAATTTCAATGACATCGCCCTGCAAAGCAACTGCTCGCTTAACGAAACCTGATCCTGCCTCACCCTTTCTCTCAACTATTTCTTTCGTTTTTTCATTGGAAAAAGTCACAATGTCGCCATGGCCAATTTCATAAGAAAAAAGTTTTGTTCCTAACAAATCAAAGCCGGCAGGATAAGCCATCATTCCAGGACTAGCAACAATTTGTTTGGCTAACTCTTTTGGATCCTTGCCCTCGCCCTTTGGAAAAGTAGGATACATCGACCCAGTCCCTGATACGCCCATAGGCATAACAATTAAACTAGTTTTTGTCCCAACAAAAAAGCCAGCTCCGGTATAACCGACTGCCCACAGCGGCAAAATTATAAATAAGGTAATAGAAAAAAATACTAGCTTAAGAATAAAAAATTTAACCCTGAACTCTTTCCAATACAGCTTGAGACCTAAAACTTTAATCTTCACATAAAGATCTGCCGGTTGTAAGATATTCCAAAACAAAAATAATGGCAAAATAGCAAGAAGAAAAAAGACTTTTATGCTAGCGAGGACAGTGCTCTTTTTCTTGATGCTTTCTCTATTAACCCAATATGTAATTGCGATCAATCCGATTCCAAATGAAGCCACTCCCAACGCAACAAAAAAAATTAGAGCCAAAATATAATCGCTCGAAATCTGTATGGCTGTTTTGTCCTTGATCAAGACAAAAACGCCAAAAAATGCTAGCACACAAAGAAACCAAGTAAGGAAAGCTGATTTTGCTAATAGTGAAAATTTATTTTTCATTATTATTTAATAGCTCAGTTAATCCTCGTGCGGAATAAAAACTCACTATTATTAATAACAAATACATACAGCCCATTAACCACTTACCTGATAATATACTAGCTCCACCCATTGCGAAAAAAACAAAAGGTAAGACGATAATCAACACAAACCCCAAAATAGCCAAGACAAATTCTATTAAGCCTTTGAATGTTTGAACTAAAAAAATATCTACTTCTGATAATGGTTTATTCTTGTGATTCCTGGTGTTTTCCATAATAAAAACGACTTAACAATTAAGTCGTCAGGAAGTTTCCGCTTGAGTGGACGACCCGACGGGTACCACACTTAAGAAGACACCGAAATGCTCCAATCATGTGCATCGAGCCGCCCGCTAAAGGGCGTGATTGGAGCTAAAAAACCGAAATGGTATTTCGGGCAGTCTATATTAAGCATGGTACCATCTATAAAATACCATCAAATAGCTTAATATACAAGTATTTGATTGATTTTTCGTGCTCGCTAGGGTAGATTAGAGTTATGACAATTATAAGCGAAGACAATCCCTTGGATAAGCTTTTACCACCGCAAGACCAAAAAGATAAGAGAAAAAGCGGATATTCCAAGACAATACGAACAGTTGCTGATTTGCTCAAAAACATTGAGCTACGAAATAAATGCAAAGTAATCCTTGGCCGGGATTATGATTTAACACCCAATCATTTTTATACTTACGAGAAAGAAGAAAAGGATATGGAAACAGTTTTACTTTTGGAAGATCTTGGCTTTTTGAAAGCGGATTGGACAGGACTTAAAAATAATCAGAAGCATAGGTTGATTGGTAATAGGCTGATAACAATTGCGATTGATGGCAACAAGGCTATCAGTTTTCTCGACAGGATAAGTGGAAAGAAAACAAAAATAAGTAAAACGGCCCTAGAATTGGTTGCTCATCATTTGGCAGACAACAAGAATATTGACGAATTTTTTGACCTGCTGGAAAACTGCGGCATTCCGAAGTCACTCTTTCAATACGGCGAGAACTACCCCATAGAAAATGAATGGCTAATAGCTTACGATATTTTGAAGCTATATGGATCTTCTTCGCGCCAGGAAGATCTCAATGTTGTTTTTAGAATAATGGAAGAATCAGCTCGTCCAATCATGTTTGGTGGTGATGAGGAAAAATCTCTTGAATTTAGAGACAAGCTTAGTGGATTTTTACAGCGCATTAAATATTGTTTTAATGACGATGGAAAAATAGTAAAGGCCACCAAGAAATTAATAGAAAATATCAATAATCGACAGAAGAAGAGATTTCGTAAATCAAATAAAGAAAAATCAGACACTTTTACAAATGAAAAGGATATTGAAAAAATCCATCTTCCTGAAAATGTTAAAAAATGGGAAAGAATTGTCATGCGCTTATCCGGAGAAAATGGACAAGGCGTCGTAATGATTCAAGTATTAGGAGATGATGCTTTTGAACATAAAACTGATTTTTCAAAACTAGGTTTTGGAAATCTTAAATCAGATTCTAAACCTAAAAAAAGCTGGGTAAGCTTTTTATACGTTTTAGCCATGAACAAAGGAGTATACCCCATGAGAGACTTTCTACCACTAAGCCAAAAAAATAAAAAGGATCAAGTAAGCCAATGGAAGAAAGAAGTGAAAGAAAATTTCATTAATGCTTTTGGAATCAATGCAGATCCAATTTTATGGGACAGCAAAGGAAAAGCATATGTGGCTAAACTTAGAATAATACCGCCACAACAAGACAGAATAGACATGGAACATCATGATGAAATAACAGAGGAATTTAACCGACAACAAAAATCCATAGCAAAAAAGAAGTAATGAGATTTCACTGAAATATAGACCCTATCTAACGCCCTAAAAAAGGGCGTTTTTTGTTTTCACTGAAAATTCAGTCAGCTGTTTATATAAGACACTAGCAAATAAACAATGGCTGTATTTTCCAATAAAGAACTTATTCGACTTCGTGAGCTTTTTAGAAAAGAGCTCGGCTTGGAAGTGTCAGATGAAGAAGCTTCTCGACATGCCACGCAATTAGTCGACTTATTACGCGTAACATATCGCGAGAGTAACGATCAAACTGACCAATCTCCTCCATGATAAAACATTACTTGGACTAGTTAGCAATTAGTAGAACGTGCAGAGCAATAAAAATAACTTTTATAAATTAATTTGTTCTTGATACAGACTTTGGGCGAAAGACTTGGTTGTCGCCGTCCAAAGTCTATATCAGGAACGCGACAACCAAAATGAACATACTTAAAGAAGCATTGAATTATTCAAAACAAGGATTTTCAGTAATCCCAGTCGGAGAAGATAAAAAACCACTCATCAGGTGGAAAAAATATCAAAACGAAAAAGCCAGCGAAAAACAAATAAAAGAATGGTTCGAAAAATTCCCCAAAGCTAACGTCGGCATAGTAACGGGAAGCATATCAGGAATAGTGGTAGTGGATGTTGAAGCAGGCGGAGATATTAAAGACTTACCGCCCACTGTAAATTCTAGGACGGGCGGCGGCGGATGGCATTATTATTACAAGCACCCGGGCTTTGAAGTTAAAAATTCCACAAGAATACGCGAGTTGACCGACATCCGAGGCGACGGCGGATATATTATCGCACCGCCATCCCTGCATAAATCCGGAAAGAATTATAAATGGTCAGTATCTCCGAATAAAACTGATTTTGCCAAATTGCCAGCTTGGGTATTGGAGAAACCAACTAGCAAAAAAAGCAAAAGTAATCTCCTGAGTAAATCAGTCTCCGAAGGATCTCGCAATACAACTGCGGCACAGGTAGCTGGAAAGCTTTTGCATGACCTGCCCTCCGAACTATGGGAGTCCTCTGGCTGGCTGGCATTTTGCGATTGGAATGAAAAGCAAAATAAACCTCCCCTTGAAGAGAATGAATTGAGAAACGTCTGGGAAAGCATAAAAAAGAAACACTTAGACAAAATAACTACTGTAGTGAATGATGATGGAAAAAAATCCCAGAGTACATTACTCCTGGAAGCTTTGGAATGCATTGATGATTTGATATTTTTTCATGACGAGCTTAGTGAGCCATTTGTAAGAATTCCTATCGATAACCATAAAGAAATTTGGCGTTGCCGGAGCAAACAGTTTAAGCGCTATGCCAGTAAAATATTTTGGGACACTTACGGAAAAGCAATAAGTTCAGAGGCTTTGAATACAGCCTTCAATGTGCTTGAGAGTAAGGCTTGTTTTAATGGGTCACAACACAAACTGACTACCAGAGTTGCATCCTCTGACGACGCAATTTGGTATGATTTAGGTGATTTGGAATGGCGAGTTGTGAAAATAACTCCAAATGGCTGGGAAATTGTTACTGATCCACCCATTCTCTTTAAGCGATATTCGCACCAGCAAGCACAAGTAGCTCCTGCAAAAACAGGAGATATTCGCAAATTCTTAAAATTTGTAAATGTATCCGATGAAAAACAAAAATTCTTATTACTTATCTATATCATATCCTGCTTTATCCCAGGCTTTGCCCACCCAGTCATAAATATTTATGGTCCCCAGGGTTCAGCTAAATCAACCTTGTCCGGGTTCATAAAAAAACTGATTGATCCTTCAGCTACTGAACTTTTGACGCTTCCCAACTCCTCTGATGGGCTAATTCAAATGCTGTCACATCACTGGTTTATTTGTTTTGAGAATGTTTCCCAAATTCACAATTGGGTATCCGATTCGCTATGCAGAGCAGTCACGGGAGCGGGCTTTTCCAAAAGAGAGCTCTACACTGATGATGAAGATGTAATTTATTCTCTTAAAAAGTGCATCGGAATTAACGGGATAAACTTAGTTGCAGCCAGGCCTGATTTATTAGAGCGAAGTATTCTTTTGGAGTTAGAGATGATCAATAAGGAAAATAGAAAACTTGAAAAAGATATTCTATCTGATTTCCAAAAAGAAAAAGCAGAGTTTCTGGGTGCCATCTTTACTGCAGTGTCTCGAGCTATGAAAATCTACCCATCAATCAGCCTCCCTGAGCTTCCTCGTATGGCCGATTTCACTAAGTGGGGATGTGCTATAGCTAAAGCCCTCGGACACTCCAAAGAGGAATTTCTCGAAGCTTACTATCAGAATATCAACCAACAAAACAGCGAAGTGATTATTGAAAGTCCGATAGCCTCCTCTATTGTGGAATTTATGAAGGATAAATCTGATTGGCATGGGACGGCAACAGAGCTGCTTGAAGAATTAAAACCAGTGGCCGTTGTTTTGAAAATCGACGTGGAAAAAGGTAATCAATTTCCGAAAAACCATAGTGCACTGAGTAAAAAATTAAATCAACTTAAGCCGAATTTGAAAGCTATTGGGTTGGAAATTCAGAATGGAGATAGGGAAAATAGACAAAGGATGGTACATATCCAAAAAGTCAGAGGAAATGCCGTCTCTGTCGTCCTCGCACCCGAGAATCTTAAAACAAGCCAAGAAAGCGGAGACGACAATGATGACGAGAGCGGACAGGAAGTGCTTGCGCTCCCGTCCACTGAAATGTCCTTTGAAAATCAGCACGTGGACGATATAGACAGCAAAGACGGGAGTTTCCGTAATTCATTGGAGGGTGAATTAACTAATTAAAAAGAAAATGGATATGACAAAAAAATCTCCAACCAAAACCACGCTAGAAATTATGCCCATTGAAAATAGCAAGAAACTAAAATCAAAGCTCTACAATTTCAAGGAACCAAGCGCAAAATTCAAACGCTGGGCAGAGCTGTTTTTTGACAAGGATAATCCAAGGTTTTATGGCAACAAAACCCAATGCGCCTTGGCTGCCTATAGCACAACCAACTACAACAGCGCTTCTTGCATAGGCTATCAGAACTACAGGAAACTACAGTTTTCACTCTCTGCAATATTAGAACTAGAGGGATTAGGCTATGGAGAATTGGTCAAAATAGGGGCTTCGAAGATGCTAGCCGGGTCGTTTTCTGACTGGAGAGAACTGATGATTATGGCAGGATATTATGATCCAAATTACAAGCCGGACGTGGAAATAAACATAGGAGCTATCTACAATATCGCCAACTTGAGTGCCGATATTGCAAAGGCTCGTAGAGAACGTGGACTGGAACCATTCGGAGAAGTAAAGAAAAGTCCTCCATAAGTCAATATTCTCAGCACTAGCCGTAGAAACAACTTAAATAAAATAACTAAAAACGATATGAACCAAAAAATTACACAATCAATAAAACAAGCTATGGAAAATCAATTTAACAACATTAGCATAATTACCAAACGAGGACTTCGAAACAAGGCTGAAAATGGATGGTGTCCATACTCTCCTCCACTTGGCTACTTAACTGATTCTGGGAAAAACAAATGTCGCAAAGAAACAGTGATTGACCCGAAAAAGTTTGAACTCATTAAGAAAGCTTTTGAGTTAATCTACTTAGGCAAAAATACGCCGCTAGAGGCATTTGATATTGTCACTTCTGAGTGGGGTCTCACAAATAAAAATGGTGCCAGGATTTCATTTCGCTCTTGGTGTGGAATGCTCACCAACCCATTCTATTACGGAGAATTTGAATATCCCAAGGATAGCGGCAAGTGGTACAAAGGAAAACACAATCCCATGCTCACACAAGCTGAATTCTTGAAAATTCAAGCCTTTCTCAACAAAAAATAGCCCTAATTTTACCACACACAAAGAAGTCATTGTAATTAGCTAGCTATTATTAGCGTTTAGGGTATTGTGTTGTTACAAAACCCAAACAAAAAAAGAAATGAAACAAGAAATCGCTCAACCAATTAAATATTTCCTCTACGCCCGAAAGTCTTCCGAGAGCGAGGATCGCCAAATGCAATCCATCGAGGCTCAAATAGGAGAACTTACCCAAATAGCCGAACAGCAAAACATAGAAGTTGTGCGAATATTTTCCGAATCCAAATCAGCCAAGGCTCCTGGTCGAGAAGTATTTGAAGAGATGATAAAGAGAATAAAGAAAGGTGAAGCCAACGGAATAGTCTGTTGGAAGCTAAACCGCTTAGCTAGAAATCCAGTGGATGGCGGAGAAATAAGCTGGATGCTTCAGCAAGGAATAATCCAGCATGTCCTAACTTTTGGAAGAAGCTATTACCCAAGCGATAATGTTCTCATGATGGCAGTAGAGCTTGGTATGGCCAACCAGTTTATTCGCGATTTAAGCGTAGACACCAAACGAGGGCTTCGCCTTAAAGCTGAGAAAGGCTGGTGTCCTAATATGAGTGCTTTGGGCTACACATACAATCCAAACAAGATCAAAGGAGAAAAAGAAATTATAAACGATCCTGACAGATATGATCTAGTGAAAAAAATGTGGAAGATGGTTATCTCAAGAAAATACACCGTCAATGAAACTCACAATCTAGCAACAAAAGAATGGGGTCTCACCAATCGAAAAGGTGGCAAAGTTTCAATTGCTTCTTGGTACGCCATGCTTCACAATCCTTTCTACTACGGCTGGTTTGAATTTCCTAAGGGTAGCGGCAACTGGATTCAGGGCAAGCATGAACCCATGATAACTAGAGCAGATTTTGATAAGGTTCAAGCAATGCTTAGTTTGAAAGGAAATACGCGACCGAAAAGCTACGACTTTCCATATACTGGGATAATACGTTGTGGAGTTTGCGGGGCTATGATTACGGCCGAAAACAAAACGAAGAAAAATAAAAACGGAAATGTGCATCATTACATCTTCTATCATTGCACGAAAAGAAGAGACCCGAACTGTCCTGAAAGAAAATCAGTGGAAGAGAAAAAGCTAGCGGCCCAAATTGAGCAGCTTATCAAAACAATCGACATTCCGCCCGGCTTTAAGGAATTTGCGATTCAACACCTCAAAAAGAACTATGCCGAGGAGCTGGAAGCCGGAAAGAGAATCCATGATGGCCAAACTCGAGCCCTTGAGGCCAGCAAAAAGAAGTTTAGCAGACTCATGGACATGCGACTCAACAACGAGCTGTCGGAGGCAGAATTCAGCTTCAAGAAGCAGGAGTTACGCGAGGAGCAAGAACTCTTGGACGATGCCCTGCGAAATGAAGAAGCTCCAAAGGAAACTTGGATGGAAAAACTGGAAAAAACTATGAGCGTTTCCGAAGATATTTGTAAAAAATTCAAAAATGGAGATTGGCGCGATAAAAAACAACTAGTTGCGAGCCTAGGCCAAGACCTCCACATGAAAGATAGTCAGTTTGTTATCGGAGAAGAAAACCCAATTCTCAGAATCAAGAAGATAGCAAAGACCTCTAGGGCAATCTACGAAGAAATAGACGATCCACCAAATAATGAGAAGCTAGAACTCGCCTATGCCAGTTCTGCGAAACTTCAAGGACAACTGAAAGAATTGGTCAAAGAAAAATAACTCCACGCGAAAACAGCGAGGAGTTATTTTTTTATTCTTTCCGATTTTCAAATTTAGGTTCGAACCTCTCTGAAAGCCCATTATTACAGGGTTAAATGCATTTTTTGGTCATTATCATTCCTGTTCTGGTCAAGCCTATTTTTTGATAGGTTCGAACCTCCTGAATTTGGCTTATATAACGCACAAACCACCTCTTTTGAAGGTGGTTTACGCGCAATGCTCCGCGACTAGGATTCGAACCTAGAACCAATTGATTAACAGTCAACTGCTCTACCATTGAGCTATCGCGGAATGTGTCCAATTTGAAAATGTTGCCCAAATAAGCAACAAGATTAGTATAGCAAATGTTTTTTCCCTTGGCAAGCCCTTCAAAACAAACAAAAACCCTGCTTTCGCAGGGCTTTTTTCATTACAACTGAGACTTCTTAATAATCCTTGAGTTTCTTGATACCATCGTGTTCTCTGATTTTTTCCAAAGCCTTGGCTTCAATTTGCCGAATACGCTCTCGCGTTACGCCAAATTCCTGCCCCACCTCTTCCAGCGTATGCACCACACCATCCTCCAAGCCAAAACGGATTTTCAAAATCTTTTGCTCTCGCGGAGTGAGTGAATCCAACACCTCCGTTACATGATCGCGCAACAGTTTGCGAGAAGCTACATGATGAGGCATGACAGTTTCGGTGTCTTCAATGAAATCTCCCAAG
>JBAZXY010000026.1:0-14693 GCA_041659585.1 Parcubacteria group bacterium
ATTGAAAAGAGTATTGACGGATATGGACCAGCTAAAAAGTGCTTTTATTTTTGGCTCTTTTGCGCACGGAACAGAGGACGCACTGTCTGACATTGATCTGATGCTGGTGGGAGAAGTTGATGAACAGGATTTGATTGAAAAAATATCCGCGCTTGAGGCAAAAATTGAACGAGAAATAAATTACCATATTTTTGGCGAAGCTGATTTCAAAAAGAGACTAGAGGATGGCGATGCTTTTATAAAAGGCATCTTGTCAAAATCAATAATATTTTTAAAAGGAAATTATGAAGATATTTCAAGAGCTCATTGATAATGGGCTGATTAAAGAAGAAAAAATAGATTTTGCTTTAATAAAAAAAGTCCTTGTTAAATCACATCGTGGGATAAAAAGTGCGCAATTGCTACTTGAAGACGGTGATTGTGAGGGAAGTTACGAATTGGCCTATGAGTCGATGCTTCTTGCCGGCAGGGCTCTGGTGTTTTCTTTTGATTTCCGTCCGCGAGCTGCCGGTTCCCACAAGATTGTGATTGATTTTGTGAAGCAGATTATGGTTGGTGAGAATAGCAAGCTAGTGTTTAAATTCAACAAGATGAGAAAAAATAGACATTATTTGATCTATGGAGCAGGGTTGGCAATTTCTCAGACAGAGGCAAAAAATGCAATCTCATCTGCTACAATATTATTGGAAAAAATCGAAAAGATGATAGAAAAAAACAATCCACAAAGAAAGTTGGAGCTATAAAAAGTTATCAAGATTTTAAAAAAATAGTGAAGAAATATGCCTAATCCACTGGTATCAATCATCGTGCCGACCAAAAATTCAGAAAAGTTTCTGGAGCAGTGTTTGGCGTCAGTGAAGGCGCAGACCTATGAGAATTTGGAAATCATCGTGGTGGATAACAACTCCACCGACAGGACCAAGGAGATCGCGCAAGAGTTTTCAAAAAGGTTTACCCAGTTAAATGTGAAACTATTTAACAGGGGACCGGAAAGAAGTGCGCAGAGAAATTTTGGCGTCGAAAATGCAACAGGGGAATTTGTGGCAATCATTGACAGTGATATGGAATTGAGTGAAAAAGTGATTGCGAGTTGCGTGGAAAAAATGCAATCATCAAGGGATGTCGTTGGAATTATTATTCCCGAGGAATCCATTGGGGAAGGATTTTGGGCGCAATGCAAAAGACTAGAAAGAAGTTTCTATGTGGGCGTGGAATGGATGGAAGCTGCTCGATTTTTCCAAAAAGATGTGTATCAAAAAGTAGGAGGATATAATGAAACTATGGTGAGTGGGGAAGACTGGGATTTGTCGCAGCGCATCGAGGCCCTTGGTAGAATTGATAGAATATCTGATTTTATCTGTCACAATGAAGGCACCATTAGTCTTTGGAAGACAATCAAGAAGAAATTCTATTACGCTGGAAAATTTTCTGCATATACCAAAGAAAATCAGAATAAAGGAAAAATTGCCAAGCAAACCGGAATTATTAATCGCTATAAGCTATTTTTCTCACAGCCTAAAAAGCTTTTCAAAAATCCAATCATTGGACTAGGGATGCTTTTTATGAAAACTTGTGAGTTTGGTTTTGGAGGAGTTGGATATTTGGTAGGTATGTTGGTTGTAAAAAATAAAAGTATTAAAATTCTATTATTGGGCACTCATGGACAAAATAATATTGGAGACGAGCTTCTCTTAGAGGCATTTCTGTTTCAGTTAAGGAAAATAAACTCCGCCAAGGTCAATTTTTATGTCAATTCATATTTGCCTCAAACTACGGCCAAAAACTTTAATGTCGAGACCTTTCATACAATAAAAGAAAAACATAAGCTACTAAAATATATTTTTCGTTCTGACTATATTATTTTCGCTGGAGGCAGTATTATTAAAGAAATGTATAGTGCTTATGGGAGAAATACATATTCCGTTATGAATATGTTGATATTGTTGATTATTTTTGCGAAAAAAATTGCTAGGAAAAAAATCATTCTTTCCAATATCGGCATAGGTCCGATTAATTCTAAAAAAGGTTTTCATAAGGCGGGTCTGATTTTACGAAATTCAGATATTGTAAGCGTTCGTGATAATATTTCAAAAATTTATGGGGAAAAAGCATATTCCCTTGTGCCAATAAAGGTAGTTCCTGACGCTGTCTTATCTCTTAATGCAGACTATTTTAACCTACCTCAATTAAAAGAGGAGGAAAATCAGGAGATTAAGAAAATTAATACTATCGCGCTTAACTTTTGTAGAAATATAAGCAAACCTGAGGCCTGGGATCATTTTATGAGTGAGATGCTGCAAGTTTTCAATAATCTCTACATTATCAATCCGGCTATAAAAATTGTCGGCTTGCCGATGCAGTTAGACTATTCAACAGACGACTATAATGTTTTAAAAGCGTTTAAGGATAAATTAGTATCTGTGAATCCAGAAATAAATTTTCAAATAGCTAGGCCTAGGAGTTCTAAGGAAGTAGCAAATATCATCAATAATAGCGACTTATTGATTACTGAGCGCCTACATTGTGCTATTTTAGCCACCATAATCAATACGCCATTTTTATCATTGGAATATGATATTAAAGTGCAAGGCTATTTGGAAACTATTGGTTTAGGTGAAAATGGTATTGATATTTCAGAAAATTTTCAATCAGCTGATGTATTGAAAAGGATAAGTATTATATCCCAAAGCTACCAGCAGCAAAAAAAATATTTAAAAACTGTATTTATAAAAAATAATGTAATTGCAAATAAATATTTTGAAGAATTGCGGATAGATATCTTAAAACAAATATGAAGAAGATTATAAAAAATAATAAGCTGATTTCTATAGTAATCGTTAATTATAACGGTAAAAAATGGCTGAAAAAATGTCTTGATTCTTTGTTTAATCAGACTTATGAAAATTTTGAAATTATTTTTGTGGATAATGCTTCAGTTGATGATAGTTTGGAATTTATAAGAAATAATTATAATGATAGCAGAATAAAAATTATTAAAAGTGATAAAAATCTTGGTTTTGCCGGCGGAAATAATTTAGGAGTTGGGAATTCGCTTGGTAGCTATATTATGTTGTTAAATAATGACACTTGGCTTGAAAATAAGACGTTAGAGCAAATTTTTAGTTTTTATGAAAAAAATGATTTCCATGTAGTTGCCCCTTATATAAGGGACTATGAAAAAAAGAAAGTAGTTAGACCATATTTATGGAAAATTGACCTGTTGGGACATCCAATTCGCATTGAAAAGAAAGAAAGTAGTCATAGTTTTTATTTAGGTGGCGCATGTATTTTTTTTAAGAAAGAATTATATATAGAAACATTGGGATTAGATGATAATTTTTTTATGTACTCTGAGGAGGTTGATTGGTTCTGGAGGCTTAATTTATTAAAATGTAAGAGTTGCTATATAGATGATATATATGTTTATCATGCGGGAGGTGGATCTTCGGGTGATGGCATAAGATACTTATCATTTTTATGGCGTAATCAAAATATTTTGCAAATGCTATTAAAAAATTATCGATGGTTTAATTTATTATGGGTATTGCCTATTTATTTTGTTCAGAACATTTTTGAAATAATATTTTTTATTTTAATATTAAGGCCAAAAATAGCGCATTCATATGTTCAGGGATGGGGGTTTAATATTGTTAATTTTAGAAAAATAATGCATAATCGGAAATGGGTGCAGGAAAATAGGATGGTTGGTGATTTTGAGATAATAAAAATGATGTATATTGGATTTGCTAAAATTCATCACCTAATAAATTTTTATAAAATTAATGTTTTAAAATAATGATAAAAAATAAAAGAAAAAAATTATTACAATTCTTAAATAATCCAAAAATACAAAGTATTTTGTACTCATATTTTTTAAATTATCATCAGTGGTCTATATTGAATTTTGTTAAATCAAATGCTAAAAAAATTAAATCAGAAGAAAAAATAATTGATATTGGAGCCGGAGAATTAAGATATAAAAGATATTTTGATCATTGTGAGTATACTTCTCAGGATTTATGTGTTGGCGATGGGGAGTGGTATTTTGATGATATAGATATTAAATCTTCAGTATATGATATACCCGTTGAAAATAATTATTTTGATTATATTCTTTGTACCCAGGTTTTAGAGCACTTAGAATTTCCAGAAAAAGCATTTGAAGAATTTAGTAGAATTTTAAAAAGAGGAGGTAAGATGTTTTTAACTGTGCCATTGGGTCAAGGAGAGCATCAATCACCTCATGATTTTTATAGATACACTAAGTATGCCCTTAAAAGCTTAGGAAATAGGCATGGTCTAGAATTGAAGGTGGTAATGCCTCAAGGGGGTATTTTTATTAACTTAGAATATATATTATGGCAGTCAAAAAATTCAATATTACCATTTAATAATTTTGCACCAGTAAGATATGCTTACTTTTTGATAGCCATTCCATTTAAAATTTTATCTGGGATTATTTTTGTGACATTAGACTTATTTGATAGAGAAAAAGTTTACACATTGAATTATAATTGTATATATGAGAAAATGGTCTAATTACTTTAGTAAGTATAGTTTAGGTTTATTATTTTTTGCAATAATAACTCATTTGCAGTGGTTTAATATTTTTTCTATTTTAAATTCTTCAGATTGGGGTTATTGGCCAAGCGAGACTACCAAGCAATTAGTTGATTCTTATGGGGCATGGATTGACTTTTTTAATCTTGGTTCCGTGAATATTCAACTTACATTTAATTTATTTACTTTAATTTGGTCTGTGATTACCAATCTTGGATTTTCCTATGATTTAGCGACAAAAATAACATTTCTCATTCCTATTGCAATATTGGGTTTTATAGCGCCATACGTATTATTTAAAAAATTAACAAAGAATGAACTAATCGCTTTCATTATTGCTTTATTTTATGGAACAACGACGCATTTTTTGGTTCGCCAAACAGCCCATCTGCCAATAGCCTTTGTATATGCGCTAACACCACTGATTCTTTATCTTTTTAGTTTGGCATTAGAAAAAAATAAGTTAGTGAATTGGATGATTTTTGTTTTGATTTATTTTATTGGCGTTTGTTATGAAATCAGGATTGCCTATATCGTCACTTCTATTCTTTTTTTATACTTCATGCTTTTTTATATTTATGACATTAAAAAATATTGGAAAAATATTCTACTTAGCATAGCATTATTTTTGGGCCTGAATATTTTTTGGTTATTTCCAATGTTGTTTGGTAGATTATCAGGTAGCATCTCCACTATTGCTAATAGGGGTCTTTTTGGTGATGTTTTGTTTAATTTGCAAAGTGCTTTTACTTTATCGGAATCTTCTTGGACTGGTAGCTTGCTCAATAGTCAATTTATCAAGCAGTCAGTTATTTGGTATTTCTGGATTCTTCCAATTATCACTTTTTCTGTATTTATATTTAACACAAAACAATCTAAGTATAAAAAAGAAATTATATTTTTTGGCATAGTTTCCTTGGCTGGAATTTTTCTAACCAAGCAATCCGCTGAGCCATTCACTGGTGCGTACCTCTGGCTGTATAATAATTTCCCTGGCTTTAATTTATTTCGGGAAGCTTCTAAGTTTTATCTATTGACGGCTATTGGCTATGCTGGTTTGATCGGCTATGGATTACTCACTTTAAAGGAGGGTAAGAATAAGATTTTAAACAGATGCATTTTTTCTGCTTTTGCAATGATTTTAATCTCTACTTCTTTGTGGAATATGAAGCCATTGATTACAGGGGATATAAGGACAATGTTTATTTCAAAACATATCCCTAGTGACCAGCTTATTTTAAAAGAGTTTATTTTAATGCAGCCAGAATATTTTCGTACAATATGGGTTCCGCGTGATTCAAGATGGGGTATTTTTACTAATCAAAAACCTAAAATTAGCAGCGTGGCTATGCTTAATGGTGGGTGGAAAAATTTGATAGATACAGGAAATAAAGATGAAAAACTAATCCAAGATAATATAATAAATACTTTTAAATTATCGTTTTCAAATAATTTATTAGATAGTTCTTCTGTAAAATACGTGATTGTTCCTCCTCAGGACGTTGCTAACGATGATGATTTCTTTATCTATTATGGTGGAGATAAGAACTTGGATATTCGTCAATGGTATATTTCAGAGCTGGATAAGATTAATTGGTTGAAAAAAATTGACATTGGCACTAAAGATTTAATGATCTATGAAAATGAAAATTATAAAGAGCCAATTTTTTCATCTTCCTCATTAGTAAATATAAATTCTTTGAAAAATATTGATAAAAAATATACTTTCATAACTAATCAGCTGGGAAAAAATTTCTACTTTGCAATTGATGATGCAAAGTCATCCTTTAACTCTGCAGCTCGCGTGGATAGCCTTTTTGAGGGAATTGAGTATGAGGATTTAGATGTGGAGGCGAAATCTATTTCTTATGCAGTTCAAGGAGATATCAACAAAAAATATCAACTCTATATCAAAGAAGGTAACGCAGATTTCCGCAAAAACATTTTCCTCAATGGCGCTCTGGTAGCTGAGGGTGTTGTTTCTTTGAAAGATGGTGAAAACATTTTTGAATATCGGGATGAGACACTAGCTTTTAATGATGCTATCAAGAATTCTTCTTTTGAGGACGGCACTTGGCAGGAAAATGTGGGGGATTGTCATAACTATGATAAAGATCCCATTTTGGATATGAGCCTGAGTGCTAAACAAAAATCAGAAGGTCAGCAATCTTTGCAATTGGAAGCCACTCGTCACATTGCCTGCACTTCCGCCAAACTGCTGGTCAACAGCGAGAGCCGCTACTTGTTCAGCTTTGACTATCAAAGTCCCAACGCCAAAAATGCTTCCTATTACTTGGGTTTTAATGATCCGAAAAAAACCGTTATCAAGGAAAACTTGCCTATCAAGAATCAAGATTGGCAGACCTTTTCCAAGACTATCACTGTTCCAACAGGCGCTACGTCGGCATCATTATACGTTTATGCGCGGTCGGTGGATGAAAAAACCAACATCATCAACCGCTATGACAACTTCAAAATGATTGAAACTTTGGATTTGCGCGGCGCCTACTATTTGGTCAGTGAGCCGGAAACCAAATTAGTCGAGCCGCGTGCCATCACTTTTGATCTGGTGAATCCCACCAAGAAACGGGTGCACATCCAGGGAGCGACCACGCCGTTCTATTTGGCCATGAGCGAGTCTTTCCATCCGCAATGGCAGTTGCAATTGAACAATGGGAAAGTGAATGGGCTGCTGGCTTCCTGGGCGCCCTGTGTGCGGCCGGACAAGGTGGGGGAGCAGTTTCACTACAAACTGAATGACTTTTTGAACGGCTGGTATGTGGAGCCGGAAAAATTATGCCAGAATAATAATACGGCCTGCATCAAAAATGCGGATGGATCATATGATATCGAAATGACTTTGGAATTCTTCCCCCAACGCTGGTTTTACCTCGGCCTGCTCATCTCCGGCACCACTCTTCTCGTATGTCTAGCCTATCTCTTATACATCTGGAAGGGTTCCTGGCTCAGCCAACGCCTCACCACACTCACTACCCTCCTAAAATCTACTCTTCCTAAAGGTTCCCTTTAGGATAGAAAAACCCTCGCTCCCACCCCCAGCAAACCCCTTGGAATCAAGACTTCCTAAAGGTTCCCTTTAGGATGAAAATAAACTGCCATCTTGCCAAAAAAATAAAGAAGTGTTACCATATCACTATAAATAAACATACCCCATTAAATTTAATTGGGTAAGCAATCGTATGCGAAAAAAGAATAATAAAATTGCTCCTAATAACATTTTTACGGAATTTCTTCTCTATACCACGCCAAATGGTAAGATAAGAGTCGAGATTTTTTTACGTGATGAAAATATTTGGCTTACGCAGGATAAGATAGCTCTTTTGTTTGGAGTACAAAGGCCAGCCATTACTAAGCACCTAAGGAATATTTTTGATAGCGGAGAATTGAATGAAATATCAGTTAGTTCCATTTTGGAACATACTGCTGTGGATGGAAAAAAATACAATACCAAATTTTATAATCTGGACGCCATTATCTCTGTTGGTTATCGGGTAAATTCATCCCAGGCCACTCATTTTCGCATTTGGGCTACCGAAAGACTCAAGGAATATATCATCAAAGGATTTACTATGGATGACGAACGGCTAAAAGATCCTAAAAATATTTTTGGAAAAGATTATTTTGAAGAGCAGTTGGCTCGAATTCGAAATATCCGCTCAAGTGAAAGAAGGATGTATCAGAAGATTACCGACATATATTCTCAATGCAGTACTGATTATAGTCCATTGGAAGAAATAACCAAGCAGTTTTTTGCTACTGTACAAAACAAGCTGCATTTTGCTATCACTGGAAAAACAGCGGCAGAAATAATCCACACAAGAGTGGATAGTGCTAAGGTAAATATGGGGCTGACCGTTTGGAAGAATTCACCCAAGGGAGATATTCGAGAAGCGGATGTTGTTATTGCTAAAAACTATTTGAATGAAAAAGAGCTCGATCACCTCAATAGAATTGTAACGATGTATCTAGACTTTGCAGAAATGCAGGCTATGCGTGGAATTCTTATGCATATGAAAGACTGGGTGTCGAAATTGGATGCATTCTTGAAATTTAATGAAAAACAGATATTGGATAATGCTGGAAAAATAAGCCATGAAGTCGCTGAGGCTCTGGCACTTGAAGAATATGAAAAATTTAGAATGCGGCAAGATAAAAACTATGTTTCTGATTTCGATCGTGAAATAAAAAAAGTTTTAGAAGCCCAGAAAAAGAAAGGGAAATAATTGCAATGGAGAGCCCTCGAATTCTTCCCCCAACGCTGGTTCTACCTCGGCCTGATCATCTCCACCACCACTCTTTTGTCATGCATCAGCTACCTTCTCTATATCTGGAGGGGTCGCTGGCTCCGAACACACCTAGCCAAGCTCCTCACCCGCCTAAAAGCTACTCTTCCTAAAGGTTCCCTTTAGGAAGGAAAAAAGCAAAAAACATCTTGCCAAAATTATCCAATAGTGATAGGCTAACACTGTAATGATTTAACCTCTTTGAGATAATTATATGAAAAAATCAAAAAACAAAGCAGTGGCAATTTTCGCGGGCAATCAAATCCGCCGACATTGGGATGAAGAAAAAGAATTATGGTATTTTTCAGTTGTGGACATCATTGCTGTTCTAACAGAAAGTGTAGACGCATTAGCTTATTGGAGAAAAATGAAAGAAAGATTGTTAAAAGAGGGTGGAAATGAAACCGTGACAAAATGTCACGGTTTGAAAATGGTTGCTATGGATGGTAAAATGCGTTTAACTGACACAGCTGATACAGAAACGATGTTGCGTCTTATCCAATCCATTCCTTCCCCTAATGCCGAACCTTTCAAGCTTTGGTTGGCGCAAGTGGGCTATGAGCGCTTGGAAGAAACAGCTGATCCGGAGCTGGCAATCAATCGTGCCTTGCGGACCTATTTGCAAAAAGGCTATAGCCAAAGCTGGATCAACCAACGTTTGAAAAGCATCGAAATCCGCAAAGCCCTCACTGATGAGTGGGAACAGCGAGGCATGAAAGAGGGGATGGAATTTGCCATTCTAACCAATGAAATTACACAGGCTTGGACGGGACTGACAGTCCAAAAATATAAAAAATTAAAAAATTTGAAGAAAGAAAATTTGCGCGACAATATGACAAATATGGAGCTAGTTTTGAATATGCTGGCTGAAACAGCTACCACCGAAATTTCAAAAAAACGTGAGCCGAAAAACTTACAGGAAAACAAGGTTGTGGCGCGTGAGGGTGGGAGAGTAGCAGGTAACGCCAGAAAAGATATTGAAAACAAGATTGGCAGAAAAGTAATCACCAGTAAAAATTTTCTAGCCAAGGCTAAATCCAAAAAAAGAATAGCATAATATTCCTAAATGTTCCCTTTAGGAGAAGTAATTAATTAATAAAAAAACACTTGTTACCGGCGCCGGTAAAAAGTTTTGGAGGTCGACCGAAAATAGGAAAATATTAGCTATTGTTAACAAGAGAAAGGATGGAAAAGTCTTACCAGAGGCAATAAATGAGATAAAACGTTGTATGTAAATAAATATTGACAACAAATAGATAAAATGCTACAATGTCATTAGTTAGTAATCAAATATGATAACCTAATAATGATAATATGTATCTAAAGCAACTGATTGCCAGTGGTAAAACAATTTTTTCTCTGCAGGACTTGGGAAAAATCTGGCGCATTGAAAACAAAGATTATCTCAAACTTGTCGCCAGCAGGCTTTTCAAACGTGGGGAAATCATGCGCATCAGTCGGGGGATCTATGCAATCAGCAAAGAATTTAATCAATATGAGCTGGCCAATAAATTGAAAACCCTATCCTATGTCAGTCTGGAAAGTGTGTTGCAAAAAGAGGGGGTTATTTTTCAGGACTATGGCAATACGGTTTTTTCAGTTTCTGATAATTCTCTGGTGAAAAAGATTGGCTCTCAGACATTTCAATATGCCAAGCTGAACAAAAAAATACTTATAAATCCACTGGGAATCACCAATTTGGGGCAAGCAAAAATTGCCACAGTGGAACGGGCGTTGTGTGATCGTATTTATTTTTCGGCCGATTATTATTTTGATAACTTACGCGGCATTAATCTGGAAAAGCTTGCCGCCATAGCTGAGATATATAATCTGCGCGTGCAAAAAGAAGTCGCTGCACTAATCAAAGACATTAACAAAAAATAATATGTTACACATAGAAAAGCACCGACAAATACTTTTTAACCTGATAACTGAGATATACAAATCTCCAGCCGGAATCTATCTGGGATTCAAGGGTGGTACCATGTTCTATTTTTTCCACGGACTGGATCGATTCTCTGTCGATCTGGATTTTGATTTGTTGGATGATGGTAAGAAAGAATTTGTTGCAACTATTGTCAGGCAGATTCTTTTGAACCATGGCGTGATAAAAGATGAAATGGATAAGGAGAATACTATTTTTTTTCTACTTAGCTATGGGACAGGCGAGCACGGAGTGAAAATAGAAATATCCAAAAAGAGTTGGGCGCGAAATACATATGAGACCAAGAATTTTTATGGAACAGATGTGAAAGTTTTGAAGTTGGAGGATGCTTTTGCACATAAACTCATAGCTTCAGTTGAAAGAAAGCGGACAGCTAATCGTGATTTCTTTGACATTCTTTTTTTCCTTAAGAAAAACGTGGGATTCAATGGGGAGATAATTTTGGAAAGAACTGGCAAGAACAAAAAAGAATTTTTAATTTTTCTGAGGAACTATATCGACAAAAAAGAATTGGAAAGAGGAATTCTTGAAGGATTGGGAGAGTTGCTAGATGAAAAGAAGAAACGATGGGCTAAGAGGGAACTGATTTCAGAATTACTAGGCTTGTTGGATTTTTTGATTAATCAAAAATAATAGAAAATAGATATGGATATTGTGGAACAATTTTTGAAAAAACATTATCGACTCTTTTTTTTCGCAGTGGCGTTGCTGCTGCTCTATCCCGCTTTGCACAGCGGCTATATTTTTCTGCTGGATTGGACCGTGACACCCAACGTGACGTTGGCGGACATCCGGTGGGGGAGTGATCCGGTGACTACAATTGTGGCTCGTTTGGCGTCGATATCCATTTCTTTCGCTGTGTGGCAACGCTTGTTTTTGCTGGGGATTGTTTTCTTTTTGGGCATGGCGGGATTTCGTTTAGCTCGAACCACAAACAACATCTATGCGCAATATTTTTCCGGTTTGTTTTTGATTTTCAATCCTTTTATCTATGCGCGCTTGGCGGAACAACCCGGCATTGCGGCGGGCAGTGCCGCTTTGTTTTGGTCGGCCGTCTATCTGTTGGAATATTTGGAAGAAGTGCGAATGAGGAAATTGTTTTGGGCGGCTGGCTGCGCCGGTCTGGCGGTGGCTTTTTTTCCGCACAGTCTTTTCTTGGTGGCGTTGCTCGTGTCGGTGGTGCTGCTGTTTGATTATGAGCGCCGGCGAGACCTGTTGTTTTTAGGAAAAAGTTTTTTCATGCTCGGCGCAGGAGTGTTGCTCCTGAATGCCAATTGGTTAGCCGGTTCTTTCTTGGGTCAAAACACTTCTCGTGCCCTCGCAGTCGTCGGTTTTACCGCTCAAGATGCGCAAGCCTTTGCCACGCGCGCCATCGGGGGTGATTCGGTCTATTTCACCGTCCTGGCGCTGCAAGGCTATTGGGGGGAATATCAAGACCGCTTTATCTCGGTGCAGGACAATCCTTTGTGGGAAGTGGCTTTCTTGTTGATGCTACTCTTGGCCGGTTGGGGCATTGGGAAGACGTGGAAAAAAAGTTTACCCACTCGCGCTTTGGTGGTGGTGTTTGGATTGGCTTGGGTGCTGGCGATTGGCGTGACTTCACCCATTTTTGCGCCATTGAGTCTGTGGCTCTATGACCACGTGTCGTTCTATCTGGGACTGCGCGAACCGCAAAAATGGGTGGCGCTGTTGGTGCTGGCCTATGCCTATTGGGGCAGTTGGGGGGTGAAATATTTGTTAGCTTGGAAAGGCATTGCTAATCATCGAAAGTTAGTGGGGATTTTTTGCATGGCGTTGCCGGTGGTTTTTTCTTTCTCGATGTTGTCTGGTTTGCATGCCCATTTGACGCCACACCAGTTTCCGGCGGAGTGGCAGGCAGCGAAAAACTATTTAGCAGCTAATTCCGTCCCGGGAAAAATTTTATTTTTGCCTTGGCATCAATATGCGGAGTTGGATTTTGCCGGCAAAAATGTGGTGGTGCCGGCGCGCGCCTTTTTCGGACCTCAAATAGTGCAAGGCAACAACACCGAATTTGGCGGGGTCTATTCCCACGCTCTGGACGCATCCACTTTGACGATTGAAAAATATATTTCCAAAAAGAATCAGCCGGCAGCGCATATTGCCTATGAAAATTTCCCGCGGGACATGCAGGCGCTCGATATCCAGATGATCATCTTGGCCAAGACGGAAGACTGGCAAGATTATGCTTGGCTTGATAGGATAGGAATAGAAAAAGTTTTAGAAAATGATAAGCTGATTATCTATAAATTATAAAATGAACAGGATAGATTTAAAAATAAAATGGCTGCAATTGCATCTGCTCCGCTTGCAATTAACAAGGAAGATGAAGAAGCTGTGGACACAAAATCCTCAGTTGCGCCGGATACTTTCTGCGTGTTTGGTAGTGGGTGTTTTTCTGGCCCAGCAAAGTTTTGATTTCACGTGGCTGGGCACATTGATCTTGCTCTATTTCGGACTGTCTTTGGTATGGCGGATTTCCAGTCGCATTTCTGCGGCACTGGCATTGGTTTTTTTGGCGAGTTGTCCGGGGCTTCTGATGCTGGGACAGGGCGCCCTGGCGGAGACCATGGCCGTGCAAGCCTACTATCTGCTCGTGGTGACCGTGGTGCTGCAACTGGTGGAATTGAAGCAGAGCACAGCAGTGGGACAAGGGGAGCAAGTTGTGTGGAAAAAGATGCTTGCAGGAAAGAACTGGTTGGGAGAAAAAATGCCGCAAATGGAGCGGATGATTCTAGAGAGGATGCATGTGATAGGAAAGCTGCTTGGAAAAAAAGAACGACCGTTGGTTTTCAAAGCAAATTCCCACAAGGCTCCGGAGAAAAAAATAACCCAGTCGCAGAAAAAGAAAATAGCTTATATCTTATTGGGGATCTTTTTATGGTTGGAAATGCTAGTAGTGTTTTTTTCTTGGTCAGTAATTACGGGCGTCTTTTGCTATCTCTGGGTATTGGCCACGCTCTTTCCAAAACAAATGCGGAAGGTTTTGTTCATTCTTGGAATTATTTTGGTAATACTTTCCATAGCTGCTCTAGCATTGGCGCAAAAAGAATGGATGGGCACTTTTTATGTTTGGTTGCTGGGAATGCTGGGGTTGCTTGTTTGGACAGCAGTAGCACAGCTTTTCAGGCAAAGGGATAAAAAAAGATGGCTTGACTTATTTAGTAAAAAATGATACACTAGATAGGTAATAGATGAAAGGTCTATTATCTAATAAAAAAACCTTTATTTAAAAGAAAATCTATGAAAAAAATTCTAACCATCTCTGTAATTAGTCTTCTTGGGGTTGCATTGGCAACTTCAGCCGCTTTAGCTAGCTATGGAAAGAATGGTAAATTAGCTGGCTATGTGAAGGAATACCAAACATTGATTCCTTTGGCAAAATCTAAGGTGAAGCTCTATAACAAGAGTGGTAATTTGAAAGATACCGATACCACCAGTAAAAAAGGAAAATATTCTTTTTCTGATCTGAAAGAGGGTACTTACCGAGTGAAAGCCAAAGCTGATGGATATCGTAATCCGAAAGATTTCAAGAAAGATTATGTTTCTAAGACTGTAAAGGTGAATGGTAGCGAGAGAAGAAACCTATACTTACAAAAAATATAAGTCCCACTATATAAGAAAATATCCTGCTTAGGCAGGATATTTTTTGTTTTACGGAGAAGTAAAAATAGCTTATACTAAATTTATGATTGATTTTAAAAAAATCCACATTAAAGATGAATATATCTTTCTTTCCCTGGGAGCTGCCATCATAGCTATCGGTGTTTTTGGCTTGAGTGACTATTCTTTTAAGCAAGTGGCACAAGAAGATAAGGTGGATACATTTGAAGAATCCATCCCGTTGCAGTGCGAACAAGGGAGCT
>JBAZXY010000027.1:0-13941 GCA_041659585.1 Parcubacteria group bacterium
CAAACTCTTGACATCTCTCTCTTAAGACGTTACAACTATATACAGAGAGGGAGTGTTTATATTTTAGTTCTTATTCATCAAAGGAGTAGCTCATGCAAAAATTTCCCGTTCCAACAGGACCAGTGAAACTGACAACAACTAAACATCGCAAGGTTATTGTCGTATTAACCTCAAAATTGACCAAGGCTACTATTATCAATAATATCCAAGGATTATCTAAGGCTGATATCGTTATATCATTCTCGGAGTCGACCATAGCTACCAATATTACCATGCAAAGATTAACCAATGCTGACAATGTCATGTCCATTGGAGAAGATGAAAGTAAAAATCATTTTCTAATAATGCCTCCGGGCGAAGAAGTCATCAAGGTTTCCAAGCAATTTATTTCCCGCTGCTCATAATCATTGTGAGTATTAAGTTCATCCCGACCTGCGCAGGGATTCTCTTAATGCTTATGAGCTGAGGATATTTGCCACCCTCCTCTCTCGTCCCTTAATCAGAATTCTGATTAAGGGACGTTTTATTTCCTAGAAAAAAACTAAAAAACCACCACTCCTGCTGGAAATGGCGGTTTTTTTAATTGCGGATCATTTACCTTTGAGTGAGTTTCAATAATTCATCCCGCTTCTCTTCCATCAGGGATTGTGATTTCGCTTCTACATTCAAGCGGATTACCGGCTCCGTGTTGGAGCCCCGGAAATTGAAACGCCAATCCGCGTGATCAATCGAAATGCCATCTGTTTCATCAATCTTCACCGCCCCAGGAGAATAGATTTCTTTCGCCGTTTCTATTACATCTCTAACGCTTTTTACCTGCGTATTAATTTCACCACTGACATAGTATTGCTGCCAAAACCGTTCATGCATAATTTCCGACAAAGTTTTTTCCTGCATAGAGAGAAATTCCAGCATCATCACCAAAGGAATCATCCCATTGTCACAGAAAAAATAATCCCGGAAATAATAATGCGCACTCATTTCACCTCCAAAAACGGCGTTTTCCTTGCGCATGCGCTCCTTGATAAAGGAATGTCCGGCTTTCGTGGCGATATCCACTCCACCATATTGAGAAACAATATCTTCAATCGCCCAAGTCAAGCGTGTATCGTGAATGATTTTCTCTCCCGTATTCCGCTCTAAGAATATTTGCGCCAGAAGTGCGGTCACAAAATAACCTTCGATAAACTCTCCTTTTTCCGTAAAGAAAAAACATCGGTCTGCATCAGCATCCCACGCCACGCCAAAATCCGCTCCCTGCTCCACCACTAAACGAGACAACTCGTCGCGATTTTCCGGAATGAGTGGATCTGGCCGACCCTTGGGAAAATTGCCATCCGGAATGTAGTTTAATTTTTCCACCGCAATCTTAGTTCCTGCCAATAGTCTATCCAGAGCCCGACCCGCTACTCCAAAATTAGGATTGGCCACAATTTTGAAATCCTTGAATTTGGAAAAATCAGCAAAAGTTTTTATCTTAGCCGTATAATCAGTCAGAATATCTTTTTTCTCAATTAAGCTAGTATCAGCCTCTCCCTGCAAAACCGATTCATCCACCTCCATTTGCAGCGCTCTGTCGCGAATCTCAAACAATCCCGAGTCCGAAGAAATCGGTCGTGAACCTTCCCGCACACATTTCATCCCATTGTATTCTTTGGGATTATGGGAAGCGGTTAAAGAAAATCCACTGGCATAGCCATAATGTGCCACGGAAAAATAGAGCATGTCAGTCGAAATTTCTCCCACATCAATCACTTTGATACCCTGGTCTGCCACAGCCTTGATCGCCACTTTTTTCAAAGATGGAGAAGACAACCGCACATCCGATCCGATAACCACCTCTCGAGGTTGCACAAATTCACAAAAAGCCTTGGCAATTTTATATACATCTAGTTCATTGATTTCCGTGGGATAGATCCCTCGGATATCGTAGGCTTTAAAAATGGATTCTTTCATAAATTTGATTTTATTTAATTTATTATATTGCTAAATTGCTATTAATATCTTATCATTCATAGAGTATTTATTCAAATAATTTAATCTTGCAATAATCTAACTATTCAATTTTATGAAAATAGGAATCGTCGGCTTGCCCAATGTTGGAAAATCCACTCTTTTTAAAGCCCTGACTCGTACCCAGGTAGACATCAATAACTATCCTTTTTGCACTATCGAACCTAATATCGGCATTGTCAAAGTGCCGGATAACCGCCTAGATCAACTTTCGGCCATGAGCCAAACCAAGCGCATTATCCCGGCCATTGTGGAATTTGTCGATATCGCCGGCATTGTGGAGGGTGCCTCCACCGGTGAAGGCTTAGGAAACAAATTCCTGGCTAACATTCGGGAAGTGGACGCCATTGCCCAAGTAGTGCGTGTTTTTGATAATTCTAACATTATCCACGTCAACAACAAGATTGACCCAGAAAGCGATATTGAAGTCATCAATACTGAGCTGATTCTGGCTGACCTGGAAACCGTGCAAAAAACCAAATTTCGCTTGGAAAAAGATGTTCGGGGCAACAAAAAAAATGCTGCTGAACAATTAGGCATTGTTAACGCCATCAACATTAATTTAGAAGCGGGGAAACTCGCCAATGAAACCAAATTAGATTTGGAGGAAGAAAATACGAAAATTATTGTGCGTGAAATGTCTTTACTCACTATGAAACCCTTTCTCTATATCTATAATGTCGCCGACATCCATCAAAAACTCTCTGACAATCTAGAACAAAGAAGTCATGTAAAGCTGGACATTAAAATTGAGGAGGAGCTGATCGAGATGACGAAAGAGGAAGCACAAGAGCTGGACATCCAGTCCAATATTGACGAACTCATCGTGCGCGCCTATGATCTTTTAGGACTTATCACCTATTTCACCACCGGAGTGGAAGAAACCCGTGCCTGGACCATCCAAAAAGGCTGGACCGCTCCATTGGCCGGCACCGCCATTCACAACGACTTTAAAGATAAATTTATCCGGGCGGAAATCATCCATTGGGACAAACTCTTGGAAGCCGGCTCCTGGGGCAAAGCCCGCGAACTGGGAACGCTGCGCACCGAAGGCAAGGATTATATCATGCAAGACGGAGACGTGGTAGAATTCAAAATCTAGCCAGACCATTTAGAAAAATAGAAAAGCCATCGGATAAATTACCTGATGGCTTTTTGGATGTTTTATAACACTATCCCACTCTTTAAGACTTTGTCAATACATATTTGGAATATGTTTATGACCAGTTATTTCCTCCAGTCTCTCAATATATGCTCGACGGAGGCGACCATGTATTCTTCCCTCCATTCTACGCCCCAAAATTTCTAACATCTCTGTAGTCGCACAAAAACTTAGCCACTTTTCAAATGCCCTTAACCCCACACTACCAATATGATACGCATTTGGTGGTGCGTCCCAGAACACTTCCTCAGCCTCCTTCATAGTATTTACCAGGCATATCTCCAGGCATGCTGTTGTTTCCCATTTGAGATACACTGGATTTTCTTTGCGGCCAAATCGTATCTGAGAAACTTCATATGCCGCCCGCAAATCCTCGATCGTAACGCATAGTTCAGCCCACCTCTCCAAGGCCAGTAATTTAGCGGCTGATCCCCATGGAGCCGCCCGGAAAGCTTCTGCAGCCTCCTCCTTTGTGATTACTCGATTAATTTGCTCCACAGACAAATCATTCCATTTTTTTCGCGCTACCATCACTTGCTTCTTTAACCCATTCCTTTTTCCTATCCACTCTGCATAAGCAACCTCTTCGAATTTAAAATATTTAAGAATCTTTCTTGCCGCAAAATAATCGTCTCGAGCCTTTTGCACTGCCGGACTGAATTTAATTTTCATATTCCCTCCAAGATTTTTTAATTGTATAAGAACAATTTAGATTTTTTCCGCTATTTAAACTATCTTTTTTTCAAAATATACGCGTCACAATTATATCCATACCGTTCATCAGAATATTTTTCCGCTACTGCAAGGTTACTTTTTTCAAACTGTTCCAGCAGAAGCTTCGTGTCGCCTGAAGTAGAAAAGCCAACTTCGACCACGCCGTCCGCCTTCATATATTTCGGCAACTCCGCGATAAATTTTTTCATCATCTGATAATTCTCATCTGCCACGCCATATTCCAAAATGTCTTTTGGTTTATTGCCATGATAAGGCAAATTAAATATTACCACATCATATTTTTTTGTGACTTTGGAAAATAAATCCGAATAAAAAGCTTTGCCGTTTTTGATAACATGTTTTTTAAAATTTTCATTGGTGTTTAAGATGGCATGCGGATTGATATCCACGGCATCCACAAAAGTGGCGCCACGCAAAGCCGCAAACAGCGAAATAATGCCACTGCCGCAACCCAGCTCCAGGACGGATTTATCTTGCACGCTTGGCAGCACCTCCACTCCGAAAATGCCGGCCCAATCATATTTTGGCGACATTACCTCCGGATAAACTATAAGCTCTTTGCCAAAAACTCTGGTAGTGTATGGCTTGGTGTGTTGCCGCACGATATCCAGATAAGGAGAAGTTGTTTCGTGCAACTGATGCTTCTCCTTATTTTTCATTGTCTCTAGCGTCTCCCCTTCGGATAATTTTTCAATTTGTTTGGTGGAAAGTGCCGGAGCGGTTCCTTTTTTTGACTTAACTGCAATCCAAATATTCAATATTTCCCGCTGAAAATCGGTGTCCAGCTTGAAAATGACAGACTGCTTTTCTTTTTTGGAAACCTCCAACGCCTCGACAAACCCAGCGAAAAGCAATGTACGGGTCAGTTGCATATCTTCGGCAGCTTCAATTTCTTTTTTCCGGTTAAAATTAATCGGGTACCCGCCATTCACAATTTTCAATGTCAGACCTGCATGCGGTTGGAAACTCACGGTCTCAAAATTATCCACCGGGAAACCGGCGCGGTTAAGAATACTATAGAATTCCACATCTGCCGAAGAAGCGCTCAAAAAATATTTCTCCCCCATGGATTTATCCAACACTACTCCCCGCAAAAAATCCCTGCCCGTCGCCCCGATAATCACATCATTTTTCTCCACAATCTCGCTCACCGAGGTGACATTACCTTTCCTAGTGGCACCCATGATATTAAATCTGGAAAAATCATAATAGCTGACGGCCGCATTTTCTTTTTCCAATTCCTCAATAATCAGCCTGCCGATATTTCCCGTACCCACGACCCCAATGCGTTTTTTGCCTATCTTCCTTATCAGCATTTGCACTTCACTGGCAATGGCCCTGGCAATAAAACCAGATTCAATTTCTTTTTTCAAAGCACAGCCAGCGACACTGATAACCGGCGGATAGGCGTTATAACTTTCGCGCAACCTGACAATTCCGCGCGTAGTCTGCTCCACGCCCACGACATCAATGCCCGTCAAATCCTGCCACGGAATATTAGAAATAATATCCGCCCCGTCATCAATAATCACAATTTTGGATATCGCCACTTTTTTCATATGCGAAAGAACTTTGCTCCATAAAATTTGAACGCTGTCCTGCACCGAAAATTCATAGGCCAATCCTTTTTTCATCGAAACCCTAACAAGCTCGGCGCCCATTTCAACAACCCTGCCCGCTACCTCTGGTATAGTGGAGTAGGGCTTTTCCATTAAAAACATATTCTGATAACCCACCACTGCCGCCAAATGACGGAAAAGTGGATAGGAACTTTCCAGGATATGCGTATGCGCAATAATCAACACATCCTCTTTCAAAGAAAGATTAGCTAGGTGTGCATATTGGTCCAATAATGCCAACTCTGTCAGCGGCTTGGGCGTACGGTCACCCTTGGAAAGCTGGATCAGATAATGCTCCAGTGTTTTTTTAGAAGCAATGCGCGAATGATCAAAAGATTCTCGACCAAAAAAAGCAATCCGCGTATCGCCTTCCGCCAACAAGGTCCAATTGCCTAATCTCTTTTTAGTATTAAAATGTAAAAAATGCGCCGTTTCAAATAGGCCGATAAAATCCCCAGGTGTAAGATGTCGCACAGCCTTTCCATTCTCAAAAACGACCACCTTTCCCCTGGTGATAATCCCGAGCGGCACCTCCGCATAGCCCAACTCCTGATATTGCAAAGTAATGTCAGTTACGATGCGTCCCATCGCCACGACCGTCTCCTCGTTTTCAAATTGAGCTAAATGCAACGCCTGCCCCGAAAGTGACCGCAGGACTCGTGTCACGTTTGGATGATTCTCCTCGATATGTCGACTGCGCAATTCCTTTTTGAATACCACGTTTTTGATAATTTGCATCTGCATAGCTAGAATCTTAATCTATTATTGTCTATTATGTATAGCGCATTTTCCTTTTCTTGTCAATAGCAAATGTAAACATTGCTTGACATTGTTTGAATAACCCCCTACACTAAGCCTATGGATAAACCAGAAAAAATAACCAATACCCTCAAATACGAACGCAAGAAGCGACGTGTCACGCAAGCAGAACTGGCTACAGCCTTGGGGGTTAGCAGGCAAACCATCGTACTCTTGGAAAAGGGCAACTACTCCCCCTCCCTATTTATCGCGCTAAAAGCAAGCGCTTATTTTCACGAACCCATCGAAAATCTCTTTCAAATAGAGCCCATACAAACAAAGGGTTCTGAGAATTAACCCTGAACCCAAAATCCCTTGACTAAAAGCTGCTAATCAGCTAAACTAAACACAACTTAGAAAGTCCAATTAACCTCTCGCCCCGAGCACTCGGGGATAAGAGGCTAAAAATCCGCAAAGGAGGTCTTTCTTTGGGGTTTTAATTTATAATTAATTAAGATAACGACATGAAGTATGAACTATTTTATCTAGTTGCCGGCTCACGCGAGACCGAACTAGACGCCATCAAGACTGCCACCGAAGCTATCATTACCACCGAAGGCGGTGTTTTTGAGGAAAAAGAAGTAATAGAAAAAAGAAAACTGGCCTACGAAATCAAGCATGAAACCCATGGTTTTTATGTAGCCCGTCGCTTTGAAATTGGAGACACCGAAAAACTACAAACCATTACTCGTAACCTTAATCTTTACACGGGTATTTTGCGGTCTATTATCAGCCTGGCCTCCGAACTACCCGAACTAAAAACTAAAGAAGAGCGCATTGGTGCTGCTTCCTCTCGAACAGAGAAAAAAACCAAGGAAGTCACCGCGAAACCTACAACTATCAAAAAGACTATTGTAGAAACTAAAGCTGTAGAAAAAACTGTTCTTCCAGAGATAACAGAAAAAAAGGAAACGGAGGATATTGATAAAAAATTAGAAGAAATTCTTAATATCTAATCATAAACCATGCATCATATAACATGGAACGATTTTGTTACATGCTATATGTCCCATGTCACATGAACTATGAACGTAAACAAAGTTATCCTCGTCGGAAGACTCACTCGCGACCCTGAGATTCGCAACACTCCCGGCGGACAATCCGTTGCCACCCTTAGTCTAGCCACTAATCGTTTTTGGAAAGATAAAAGCGGACAAAGACAAGATAAAACTGAATTTCACACTGTTATTCTTTGGGGAAGAACTGCAGAGATTGCCGGTCAATATCTGACCAAGGGTCAAGAAGCACTGATTGAAGGTCGCATGGAAACACGCAAATATACTGCCAAAGACGGCACCGAGCGCAGAGTAACCGAGGTAATTGGAGAAACTATGCAACTTGGATCTCGAGCCGGAGCTGGAACTGGCACGCCTGGATCATTTAACAAACCGACTACCGCACAACCCAATGCGGTCAAAAAACCTCAAGTAGAAATGGAGGAAGAGATTCCCACTATCAATCTTGATGAGCAGGATGAGATTAGACTGGAAGATGTGCCTTTCTAATTCACTAATTTAAAGCTGAGTATTTTAAGAAAAACTATGAAAATTTATAACAATAACGAACCTACGAAAGTAGAAAAGAAAATCTGTCACTTCTGTGATTTGAAAATGGATAAAATTGACTTCAAAGATGTTTACCTAATCAAACGCTTTACCAATTCTCAAGGAAAAATCTATCCTCCAAAAAGACATGGCACCTGCACCAAACATCAACGCGCCCTTGCTGGAGCTATTAAAAAAGCTCGCACTATGGCACTTGTACCATTCGTTGTAAAATAAATAAATCATATAACATGCGGCATACCACATATAACAAAATCGTTCCATGTCATATGCTCCATGTTTCATGCCTATGCTAAATATAAGTGATATAAAATCAGGCAAAAATATTGTACATGAAAAAGCTCCCTATGCGGTTCTTTTTCATGAACAATCCAAAACTGGCCGAGCTGGATCAGTTTTGCGGACTAAGCTGAAAAATTTGATTACCGGCGCTGTACTAGAAAAAACTTTTCAAGGAGCTGATCAAGTAGAAGAAGCTGATATATCGAAATCTAAAGCCCAGTATCTCTATCAGGAGGGTGATGACTACACTTTCATGGACAATGAGTCCTATGAACAATTCTACCTCTCCAAGGGCGTTCTCAGCACTGCCACCAACTACCTCATTGAAGGCATGGAAATTACTGTCCTCAATTTCAATGGCACACCTGTCAATATTGAAATTCCTGTTAAAGTAACCTTGCGGGTAACTGATGCTCCTCCAGGTATTAAAGGCAATACTGTTTCTACTGGTGGAAAAATGGTCACCCTAGAAACCGGACTGCGTGTCTCTGCGCCACTATTTGTTAATGAGGGAGACTCTATCATTGTTAACACTGAGAAAGGTGAATACGTTAGTCGTGCTTAAACAAGCCAAACAAAAAAATCCCTATAGGGATTTTTTTGTTTGGCTTGTTTTGTATTTTTACTTTAGAATAATCCCATACTAGAAAAAACTGTCAAAGTCATGGCTGGCATTAGCATAATCAAAATTGCTAATCCCATCTCATCATTTCTTTTTTCCTCCTGTGCTTTTGCAACACAATGAGGACACTCTTCATGCATTTGTGGTTCCATATTTTTGTTTTTATTAATTATTAAGATATTAAAACAAAAAGAAAAAGCGAGGTAATTACACCCGCTCTTACTCTTATGAATTAATTATACAGCATCTAAAGTAAAAAGTCAAGCTATCCCTTCCAACTCTTTTAATTTCTTAGTAATTTCCTTACCAATCTCTTTAGCCAATTTAGGATCATCCTTAATAGCTTGCTTAGCAACCTCCCTCCCTACGCCTAACTTGATTTCATTAAAACTATAGGAATTTCCTTTCTTAGCAATAGCTTCATATTTTACTGCCGTATCCAGCATATCACCGGAAGCAGAAATACCCTCATTGTACATAATATCAAATTCTGTTGTGCGAAATGGCGGAGCTACTTTATTTTTTACTATTTTAACCTTTACTCTATTCCCCACAATTTCCTCACCTTTTTTAATTTGAGCTGCTTTGCGCACTTCAATTCTTACTGAGGAGTAAAACTTTAAAGCATTCCCGCCAGTAGTAGTTTCTGGATTGCCAAACACCACACCGATTTTCATCCTTATCTGATTAATGAAAATAACCGTGCAATTAGATTTGGCCACTATGGAGGTTAATTTACGCAAAGCTTGTGACATCAAACGAGCTTGCCTTCCCATATGTTGATCACCCATATCACCTTCAATTTCCGCCTTAGGAACCAAAGCGGCCACTGAATCCACTACAATAATACTCACTGCTCCAGAGTTCACCAGTGCCTCTACGATATCCAAGGCTTGTTCTCCATTATCTGGTTGAGATATCAGCAAGTCATTAATATTTACTCCGATTTTTTTAGCATATTCCGGATCCAAGGCATGCTCAGCATCAATAAACGCCGCCACTCCACCTGCTTTTTGTGCATTAGCAATTATATGCAATGTTAGCGTTGTTTTCCCAGATGACTCTGGTCCATAAATTTCCACTACCCGCCCCCTAGGAATACCTCCGATACCTAAAGCAATATCCAAGGAAATTGCCCCAGTAGGAATGGATTCCACATCTACCCGCTTCACATCTCCCAGCTTCATAATGATGCCTTCTCCAAACCGCTCTTTAATTGAATCTACCACTGCCTCGACAGATGTCCCTTTTTCTTCTTTCATGTTTTTATTTTAGTTAATAAAATTAGCTTTATCCTTTATAATGATATTATATCACTAGTTTAAAATATCTACTAATTCTGTCCTGTGGATAACTCTTCTCTAGGCTCTTTTATTTGTTTATTTTACTGGGTATTCTTATCAAAAATAATATTTCTGGCTGGCTCTGTGCTAGCACCCAAACTACCGATTTCTTTTCCTTTGAATTTTATGTATGTCGCGTTAGATTTTCCCGAACTAATTATTATTTTTTCCGTAGCTAAAAAAGATTGGATCTCTCCAGTGAGCATTGTTCCACTAAACACCAAATTACCATCAGTTTCAATACTAACCCAAACTGGACCAGGATCCACTCGAACCTCTATTGCCATTTTGTTTTGCTCTACCATGACCTCCTCTTTTTGCATACTATTTTCCTGAGGCTCTTCTTGTTTATAGTTAGATTGGATAATCAAATCTTCGCTGGTTGTTTTTTCAAATCGATTAATGGCATTTATATTAATGGTATTAGTGCCTGATTGCAATGCCAAGTCCTCACTAAACCTGCCCTCATCTGAAACCAAGATAGGCTGATTATTTATAAACACCCGCACATCTTTATCAGTAATGCCCTCCACCACCACCGAATTACCATCACTGCTGGAATTTTGCGCTGGATTAATAATAATAAGTTTAGGCGTATTAGCAAAAGCATCAATTTCCTTGTATAAATAAAATACTCCTCCAAAAAAAATAAAACTAAAAACAAAAAATACCAAAACCTTGGGCGTAATTAGAAAAGGAGATATATTTATTTTTTCCTTTTCTATTGTCTTATTGGGAGATACTTTTTCTAAGTTATTCTTAATACCTTTTTCCTTTTCATATAACCGCATTAAAATACCATCATCCACCCCTAGAAATTGAGCATAGCCACGCAAGAATCCTTTTACATACACATCCACTGGTAGCTTATTATATTCTCCATCCTCTAAGTATTCCAAATATTTAACTTGGATTCTAGTAACTCGAGAAACCTCTCCCAAACTAATTCTCCTTTCACTGCGAAGATTCCTTAGTTTTTCACCTAAAGTTAACGTCCGTACACTTTTTTTTGTAAAAACACTTTTCATAATTTAAAATAAAAAAATTTAAAAGCCTTTCTCCCAATAACTACATTTATACATATGGGATTGTCTTTTAAATTTATTTTTATTTTTATCCGACCCTCTCTTTTTATAATTGCCATTTATCCCTTACTTGTTGTTCATCCATCACTTCATCATAATGCGGCTTATTCTCCGCCGTATATACCTCTCTTGGCTTAGATCCATCAGCTGGACCAATTACACCCTTGTCTTCTAAAATATCCAGCATTCTAGCCGCTCGAGAATAACCGATTCTTAATCTTCGTTGCAACAGAGACGCCGAAGCTTTTCCTGCTTTTTCCACTTCTGTTTTCGCAGCCTCATATAAAATATCATCTGAACTGTTATCACTATCTTCAATATTTTGAAAATTAAGTGCTCCCTCATTTGGTGATTTAGCAATATCCTCCCCAATTTCTTCCAATGTATCTAATTTTTGATCTTTAATAAATTTAACCACCTTGCGCACCTCATCCTCACTAATAAAAACCCCCTGTACTCTCTTGGGCTTAGGTGAGCTAGCAGATAGATAAAGCATATCACCGCGACCAATCAGCTTTTCCGCTCCTCCCATATCCAGGATAGTTCGTGAATCAATTTGGGTTGCCACTTGAAAAGAAATTCTTGTAGTAATATTAGCCTTAATAAGCCCGGTAATAACCTCCACTGATGGACGCTGCGTGGAGACAATTAAATGAATTCCGATTGCCCGAGCCATTTGAGCTAAACGCACGATAGTGCCCTCCACCTCCTTGCCATGACTGCCCATTAAATCAGCTAATTCATCGATTATAATAACAATATAGGGTAGCTTCTCAAATTCTAATTTCATCTCTTCTCCCGTCTCTGGATCAATCATCTTTTTTGTTTCTCCTTTTTCAACTTTCTCATTATAAGACTTAATATCGCGCGATCCAGCGTCCTGCAATTGTCGATAGCGGCGCTCCATCTCGCCAACTGCCCATTTCAAAGCATTTACCACTTTACTATTATCCACAATAACCTCACTTAGCAAATGTGGGATTCCATTATATACAGAGAGTTCTACTCTTTTCGGATCAACCATAATCATCTTTAGATCCTTGGGTGAATTTTGATATAGCAGCGCCATAATGATGGAATTAATGCCCACTGACTTTCCGGTACCAGTTGCACCAGCCACCATCAAGTGAGGCATTTTATCTAAGCTGCCAAAAATATATTCACCACTGACATCCTCTCCAAGGGCCAGGGTTAAGTTAGATTTTCTCTGGGCAAATTCAGCACCCTCCAAAACATCCCGCAAACGTACAATAGCAGCAGCTTTATTCGGCACTTCAATACCAATCATCGACTTTCCCGGGATAGGCGCTTCAATTCTTATTGGATGCACAGCCAAGGCTAAAGCCAAATCATTTTGCAACGCCAATATCCTAGAAATTTTCACCCCGACTGCCGGACGAAAACTATATTGCGTTACTGAGGGACCAGTCAAAATCTCACCGCGCTCCACCTCAATACCAAAATAACGCAAGGTTTTTTCAATGATTGCAGCATTCTTCTCTACATCACCTCCCTTAGCTATCCCAGAGCTTTTTTCCAATAAATTTACTGGGGGCAATTTCCAATCATCATCTTTGTTTTTCTTTTTTAGACCTTTTTTAATTTTTGCCACACCACTAGATATTTTTTCCAGTAAATCTTCATCCACATATTGATCAGGCCCCTCTACGAATTCTATCTTACCAATATTACCGTCCTCTTTTTTGGATTTAGCTATATTTTTGTCTTTTGTCTCATTTTGATTTTCTCCTATGACATCTTGCTCTACTCCCAATTGATCATCCACCCCTTCCTCAGATTCTGTTTCTATTTCTTCCTCCACTAACTCATTCTCACTTTCTTTTTTCTCAAACATTTTTTCAAAAAAATGCATAATTGAAAAATTAAAAGTCACAATAATACCAACTAAAAATAAAGTGCTAATAACCACTAAGCCACCCGCTGATCCTAAAAATTTAATAGCCAAATATGCCACTCCATAACCTAAATATCCACCACCAGAACCCTCCTCAGCCGCTTGATTCATTTTTTCTAAGCCCACGGACAAATAAACAATCCAATGAAAAATACCTGTTAAACTAATAAATGTCACTATCAGTCCCGCCAGTTTTGAAATATAAAATGAAGTTTCTTTGCGTAACAATAAAATTATCCCACCGATAATTAAGAAAACAGGAAAAACCCACTTAGTCCAACCGATAACCATCCCCACCAGGCTGCCTAAATAAACACCGGCTGGTCCTGATTTTCCCAAAAAACCTAAAAAAACCACCAAAGCTAATGCAAATAAAAAAACGGCTGCAATACTGCGCTTGGCGTCCCCGGCGATGTCAAATTCGAATCGACTAGCTGTTTCTCCCTCCTCTTCCAATTCTTCTTCGACGTTTTTATTTTTTGACCCTTTTCTTCTACCCATAAGTATCGTCTTAATCTCCTAAAAACATATTTACCTATTCATTTTAGCACACTTTTTTCTAAAAAAAAACACCCCAACTTTGGGGTGTTTTTTTGGATAATATTATTTACCCTCTCGATATCCAGTTCCGGCTGGAATCAATTTTCCGATAATAACATTCTCTTTCAGTCCTCTTAGTTGATCCTCTTTGCCTTCAACTGCTGCATTAATCAACACCTTGGCTGTTTCCTGGAAAGAAGCAGCTGATAAGAAGCTTTCTGTAGAAAGAGCTACTTTAGTAATACCCATCAATAACTCCTCT